>JAENJC010000257.1 GCA_016844545.1 Deltaproteobacteria bacterium
CCAGGCCCAAGCCTTCCAGCCCTTCCACGCCTCTGGTCTGCGGAGGCCCTGGTGACCCTGACAGTTTCAAGGCGGCTCATCCCTGTTGCCGGAGAGAATCTGGAAACGCGCATGAGCCCGCCGTCTACGACTACCCTGACTCCATCGATGGTGAGGCTTGTCTCAGCAATGGATGTGGCAAGGACCACCTTGCGCTTGCCGGTAGGAGAAGGCCTGATTGCTTTATCCTGCAACTCCAGCGGCAGGTCGCCGTAAAGTGGGACAATATCGATATTTGACGGCAGATTTCCTTCTTTCAGCTTCGACTCCACCCTTCGTATTTCACTTCCACCGGGTAAAAAGACGAGGATGCTCCCTTGCTCATCCCGGGTAGCCCTTATTATCGTATTGGCAACGACAGAGATAAAAGAAGTTCCTGTCAGATCATCTCCACGTATGGATATGGATAGACGGCTTTCCGGCAAATACCTGGTCTCAACCGGAAAAGACCTCCCCTCGCTCTTTACAACAGGGGCATTTCCTAAAACCTTTGCTACCTCCTGGCCGTCAAGGGTGGCTGACATTATGAGTATCCTCAGCTCTTCCCTGAGAACAGTCTGGGTTTCAAGACAGAGGGCAAGCCCCAGGTCGGCATGGATAGTGCGCTCATGGAATTCATCGAATATGACAAGCCCGATTCCTTCAAGGGAAGGGTCGCTCTGCAGGAACCTGGTAAGGATCCCTTCAGTAACCACCTCTACTCTTGTAGACGGTCCAATCCTGCTGTCCAGGCGGGTGCGGTATCCAACGGTCTTCCCAACTTCTTCCCCAAGGAGCGCAGACATCCTCATGGCC
The DNA here is from genome assembly GCA_016844545.1 of Deltaproteobacteria bacterium. Taxonomy (GTDB): domain Bacteria; phylum Desulfobacterota; class JAENJC01; order JAENJC01; family JAENJC01; genus JAENJC01. The sequence goes on from JAENJC010000257.1 coordinate 835, forward strand.
GCTGCCCTGGCCGCAAGCCTCCTCGGCTCCAGCATGACGATGCGCCTTCCATTGAGCCATGGCTCCTCCAAAAGAGTAAGGGGAACAAGGGTTGTCTTACCAGCGCCAGGGGGAGCTTCCAGCACGGCATTCCGGCCAGCAGCCATGACCTGCCGGATATCTGGAATGACCTCTTCGATAGGAAGGTTTGTGTTAAACAGCATCATCCTAAGATAGCAGATTTTGGGACTCAGATGGTAAGGATTCCGAAGAACTAGCTTTATGCAGCTAAAGAGCCTTGACTAAGAGGTTAAACCGATGCATAGTCCATTGCAGAAAAACATAGTTCAAAAGGAGGATAAAAATGGATTCAGTCATGCAAAACCGCCCACGGTGGGTAACTCCTGTCTCTCTCTTTGCCATATTATTCGGCCTTCTTACCTTAAAGGAGGGCGGGTCTGTTCTCTTCTTTGAGGGCGCAGCACGGGAAGCCGCAGGGAATTATGTCCCTTTTGTTTTATGGTTTAATTTCAGCGCAGGGTTCGCCTATATTGCTGCTGGAATTGGTCTATGGGGTATGAAGCGGTGGTCGGCTTATCTGGCTATTCTTATTGCGGTATCGACTCTGATTGTATTCACGGCCTTTGGCGTTCATGTCTTGCAGGGTAGAACCTTTGAGTGGCGCACAGTCATAGCGATGACCTTACGCTCTTCTATCTGGCTCGCCATTGCACTTGCGGCAAACAGGCACATATTACCTTGACTTTTCCCAGTGCTATTTGTTAGATGCAGCTTTGCTGTATATTTTATCTTCATCCGCTATATGGGTTTCGAGCCAGCCTTTTATCAACTTCATCACCCTGGTGCCTAATACAACCTCACCAGATAGGAGATCCTTTTTTATATCCTGCACCTTTTTTTTGAAATTCTCATGTTTCGCCTTATGCTCCATCTCCTTCACTAATTTTGTCAATGACTCAAGACTCCTTCCATTCAACAGCGCATCATCAAGCTCATTTATAATTCCAACCCATTTCTTGTGCTGCTCATCCATTGCATCTATTCCGACACTAAGACCTTCATTCCATACTATTAACGGCATACCGGCTCCTCCTCAATCCCCCATATCTCCCTTGCATATTCCCTTATTGTGCGGTCGCTGGAGAACTTACCCATTTTTGCCACATTCAGGATAGATTTCTTCGCCCACTCATCCCTGTCTTTATAAAGCTCTCCTACTTTCTCCTGGCAGGATATGTAAGATTCGTAGTCGGCAAGGAGCATGTAAGTGTCATGATAAAGGAGAGAATCCGCTATAGGCCTGAAGAGGTCTCTGTTTTCAGGGGAGAAGTAGCCGCCCCTTATCATGTCCAGCACCTGCTTCAGTTCAGGGTTGTTTTCGTAATACTGGAAATGGTTATATCCTGACTTCCTGAGATTCATAATTTCATCTACAGTGTGCCCGAAGATGAAAATATTGTCTTTGCCCACTTCCTCCATAATTTCTACATTGGCGCCGTCAAGGGTCCCTATGGTCAATGCACCGTTCAGGGAAAGCTTCATGTTTCCTGTGCCTGAGGCTTCAGTCCCTGCTGTTGATATCTGCTCAGAGAGATCAGCGGCAGGTATGATCTTTTCAGCCAGGGAGACGCTGTAGTTGGATAGAAATACCACCTTAAGCTTATGTGCTGCCTCCTTGCTGTTGTTCACAACGTCACCCACCGAATGGATCAGCTTTATTATAAGCTTTGCCATCCAGTATGCAGGGGCCGCCTTTCCTGCGAATATGACTGTACGGGGGGCGATCTCTGTTCCCTTGCCGCACAATATCCTGTTGTAAAGGGTTATGACGTGCAACAGATTCAAGAGCTGCCTCTTGTATTCATGCATTCTCTTTATCTGGATATCGAACATGGAGTCAGGATCGACTGAGATATCGTTCTTGCTTTTTATGTAGGCTGCCAGCCTCTTCTTGTTTGCCCTTTTTACCTCAATCCACCGTTCTCTGAAAGCCGTGTCTTCAGCCAGCGGAGCAATCTTTTTGAGTTCGTCGAGGTCCGTGACCCATCCATCCCCTATCATTTCTGTAACAAGGTCTGATAAGCTGGGATTGGCCTTTTTAAGCCATCTCCTTGGAGTAATACCGTTAGTCTTGTTGTTGAACCTTTCCGGATACATCTCATAAAAATTCCTGAATAGCTGCTCCTTGAGGATCTCGGTATGAATGGCGGCTACACCGTTTATGGAATGGCTTCCCACGATAGCCAGGTTCGCCATCCTGATCGTCTTTTCCTGCCCTTCTTCAATCAGGGACATATTCCTGACCTTGTCAAAATCACCGGGAAAGCGGCGCCATACATCCTCCAGGAACCTCCTGTTTATCTCGTATATTATCTGGAGGTGTCGTGGAAGGAGGTACTCGAACATTGAGACAGGCCACTTCTCAAGCGCCTCCGGCATGACTGTATGGTT
>JAENJC010000018.1 GCA_016844545.1 Deltaproteobacteria bacterium
AAGAGCACTCTTGTTGTGGACACACTTTACAGGGCTCTCTCCCAGAGGTTTTACGGAAGCAGGGAGAGGGCCGGTGAATACGAAAGGATTGAGGGGCTTGAGTATATAGATAAGGTGATAGATATAGACCAGGCGCCAATAGGAAGGACCCCAAGGTCCAACCCAGCAACATATTCAGGCCTCTTTACCCATATAAGGGACCTGTTTGCCGCCCTCCCTGAGTCCAAGGTGAGGGGATACAAAGCCGGAAGATACTCTTTTAATGTAAAGGGCGGAAGGTGTGAGGCATGTGCAGGAGACGGGATCGTAAAGATTGAAATGCACTTCCTCCCGGACATATACGTGACATGCGAGGTATGCAGAGGGAAGAGGTATAACAGGGAGACCCTGGAGGTGAGATACAAGGGTAAGAATATAGCCGAAATTCTTGACATGACTGTGGATCAGGCCCTTCCTATGCTTGAAAACATCCCTCCTATAAAGACTAAGCTAAAGACCTTGCAGGAGGTAGGGCTTGGATATATAAAACTCGGCCAGTCTGCAACTACGTTGTCCGGCGGAGAGGCCCAGCGGGTAAAACTTGCCAAGGAGCTTTCAAAGAGGGGCACCGGGCGCACACTTTACATTCTGGACGAGCCAACTACGGGCCTCCACTTTGCGGACATAAAGAAGCTCCTGGAGGTCTTGCATGCCCTTTGCGATGCAGGAAACACCATCCTAGTCATAGAGCACAACCTGGATGTCATAAAGACATCTGACCACATAATTGACTTGGGGCCTGAGGGAGGCGCAAAAGGCGGCATGATAATTGCTTCAGGTACTCCTGAGAAAGTGGCTGTGACAAAGGGCTCTTATACAGGTGAGTATCTGAGTAAAGTCCTATATTAATAGATAAAAAGTGGTTGCTTTTGGATGAGAGATGGAATATAGTTGGTTTTTTTCTGTATTATAGGCTGTATCAGGAGGTATGGATATGAAAAAAAATATGTTGACCCTTGTTGTCTCCCTTACGATCTTAATCCCAAATATTATCCAAGCAGACCAACTCCAGACTGTATTAGACCAGAAGATAGAGGTTGCAGATTCTGCACAGATTATCGATGCAGCAGATACAGCAGAGATCCCTGATGATACGCAGATAGTTGTTGTCGTTAACCCTACCCCCGAACAAATTTTGTCCTTAGATAAGCAGATTTTGTCACCCGAGACCATAATAGATGAAGGGACGCAGGAAGAGACCTCCTTGGCTGAAGAAGTCGAGGAAATAGAAGTCCCTGTTTTAGCCACCTTTGACATACCCATGACCATGAATGAAAAGGTCGAGATATATATTCACTATTTCACAAACAGGATCAGAGATAAATTCTCTATGTGGCTTGGCCGCTCCGAGATGTATCTTCCTATGATGAAAAAGACCTTCAGAGAGAAGGGGCTTCCTGAGGACCTTACATACCTGGTACTTATTGAGAGCGGTTTCAACAACAAGGCTTACTCGAGGGCCAAGGCCACCGGCCAGTGGCAGTTCATGACGGGCACAGGAAAGAGATATGGCCTCAGGATTGACAGATGGATAGACGAAAGGCGAGACCCTGAAAAGGCTACGGAGGCTGCTGCAGAATATCTCGGCGATCTTTATGGTCTGTTTAACGACTGGCACTTGGCGGCAGCCGGATACAATGCGGGGGAGGGAAAGATAGGCAGGGCCATAAAGAAATATAAGACAGTTGATTTTTGGCAGCTTTCCCAGCCTAAATATAAATATCTGAGAAGGGAAACCAAGGACTATATTCCGAAGCTGATAGCCGCAGCCATGATAGCCAAGGAGCCTGCAAAATACGGGTTTGATGATATAGAGTACCATCCATCCCTTGCATGTGAAAAGATCACCATAAACAGGATGACGGACTTGAGAGATATCGCAAGTGCCGCAGAGTGCAGCCTTGAAGATTTACAGCTCCTTAATCCCGAGCTAAAGACAAAATTCACACCGCCCAACTACCCAGACTATGAACTAAATGTCCCGATGGGGAAGAAGGAGATACTGGAAGACAAGCTCGCATCCATCAACGGCGTTTCTGAAAAGATAGCGCTTAGAGAGGTCGGACCGGAAAAGCAGAGCTTGTCCAGAAAGAAAACCATTCGCGCCAAACGTGTGCAGGCGCAAAGTGTCTCAATGGAGACCGCTTCAAAGAGGGTTATCAGTTACATCGTAAAGGAAGGTGAGACCCTCTGGGGGATAGCTGCAAAATACAGTGTGGATGTAAGACATCTGGCTTCCTGGAACAATCTCAGAAATAAACACCAGTTGAAAACGGGCCAGAGGTTAAATATCTATGTTGGAAGAGATACCGGCAAGAAGGTTTCATAAGGTACGCCGGAGTTCAAAATAATACGAATTCGCATTCAAATAAAGATATTTGAAGCCCGTGCATAATACCAAGTAAGCTTTCAGAAATATAATAATTATATGTTTGAAAGCAACTTGGTATAAACAGTAATCCAAAGATCACTGCCAACCGTATGGTTGGCAGTTTCATTTAAATATATACGGGGAATCTATGATATCAGTTGAAGGTGCCCTTTCCCTTATTCTCTCGCAGATAAGAGAGATGGGAAGTGAAAGGGTAGATATAACATCGTCCCTCGGAAGGGTGATTGCAGAAGATATCTATGCCAGGCGGAACAACCCTCCATGGGATAACTCCGCAATGGACGGGTACGCTGTCATGAATGAAGATATCATGAGTGCTAACAGGGAAAACCCGGCAATCCTAAAGGTAATAGAGGATCTGCCGGCCGGATACACTGCAAAAAACACAGTAAATAAAGGGGAAGCTATCAGGATAATGACAGGCGCCCCGATTCCCATGGGTGCTGATACCGTTGTCATGGTGGAGGATACGGAGAAGGATGGAGAAAACGTAAAGATACTCCGCGAGACCCCCCTCGGCGAAAATATAAGAAGGACCGGGGAAGACATAAAGACAGGGGAGCTTGTCGTGCCTAAAGGCACTGTCATAAGGCCAGCCGAGGTTGGCATCATGGCGACCTGCGGCAGGGCCTTTGTCTCAGTCTATCAGCGGCCCAGGGTTGCAGTGGTTTCTACCGGTGATGAACTGGTTGATGTGGATGAGGAGATAACGGAAGGGAAGATAGTTACATCCAACAGCTACACCCTTTCCGCCATGGCAGTAGATTGCGGGGCCGACGCCTTTCAGCTCGGTATTGCCAGGGATACCAGAGAGGCATTAAAAGAAAAGCTACGTCAGGCCCTTCATGCCGATGTCATAATAACATCGGGAGGTGTTTCAGTAGGGGACTTTGATTTTGTAAAGGATGTCCTGAAGGAACTTGGCTCGGAAATGAAATTTTGGAAGGTGGCCATGAAGCCGGGAAAACCTCTCGCCTTCGGAACCATAGGAGGCAAGCCCGCCTTTGGCCTTCCTGGGAACCCGGTGTCCTGTATGGTCTGTTTTGAGCAGTTCGTGAGGCCTTCCATCCTAAAGATGATGGGTCACAACAGGATATACAGGCCTGTAATCAATGCAACTCTAAAAGAGGATATAAAGAAGAAGACCGGCAGGAAGCACTTCATGCGCTCTTTTGTAAGGCTTGAAGAAGGACAGTATACGGTAACGACCGCTGGAGACCAGGGCTCAGGGATACTGAAGTCGATGGTTGCCGCAAACGCCCTTCTAATATTCCCCGAAGAACTATCCCTTCTCAAGGCTGGAGACAAGGTAAAGGTCCAGCTTATAGACAGGACCTTCGAATATTCTGAAGCACCCGGGTACTGACTCTTTTAACCCTTCAAGATCTCAATTCCCCTTTCCCTCAAAGATAAGTCGAGCCTTCCAACGCCCCGGGGAGACAAAAAACCTCGCAGGCAAATTAATCCTATTTTGTTTAGTTGACGAAGGGAGATTTCTGTGATAAAGTACTCCAGTCCTAATTCCAGGCCTACATAAGGAGGCATCTATGTTGTTTAAGATTGGAGACAAGGCGGTTTATCCAGCTTACGGAGTAGGTGTTATCGAGGCCATTGAAGAAAAGGATATAATGGGTCAGAAGCAGACCTATTACATCTTCAGGACCCTGGATAGTGATGTTACCATCATGATCCCGAGAGAGAATGCGGATAAGGTAGGGCTGAGAAAGGTTATCGGTGCAAAAGAAGTTACCAATGTTTACCAGGTGCTTGGCAAAAAGGATATCCAGTTCGAAAACCAGACGTGGAATCGCAGGTTTAGGGAGTATACGGAAAAAATTAATTCAGGTTCCCTCCTTGAGGTGGCGGAAGTAATGAGGGACCTTTTCATCCTTAAGGCTGCAAAAGACCTTTCATTTGGAGAGAGGAAGATGCTTGATACAGCAAAGAGCCTTCTGATTAAGGAGCTTGCTGTAGCTAAAAATGTTGGAAAGGAAAAGGTTGAAGAGCATCTGAAGACCATATTCACGAATTAACAAAGCTCTTCTCACAGCATTAAAGCAGCATGGGTATTATATGCCATGCTGCTTTTTTTATTTCAAACTCAGGCAAAACTGATAAACTACGACAAGCCGGAGCAAGCCTGCTCCTTCAAAAATGGAGAGCGGAAGGCTTTGGAAAGAGAAAAGATCATAGAATGCCTGAAAAACATCAGGGGATCAATTATAAGGCTTATCATTTCTTTTTCCGTCCTTGCCCTGATCAGCTATTTTTTCTGGAAATCGATCCTCGCCTTTATCCAAAGGCCGCTTGGGATACCCCTCGCTTACTACAGCATACCCGAGGCCTTTCTTGTCACTATAAAGATTGCGTTATTTACAGGGATCTTCTTTTCTGCTCCCTTCCTGTTCCGGGAGTTATGGGGCTCCCTAGCGCCGTTCTTTACCAAAAATAGCAGGAGATACACCACCCTAGTGGTCTTGAGCGCGACAATCCTTTTTTACTCCGGAGGATTGATATGCTACTACATCCTGCTTCCAGCGGGGATAAAGTTCCTTGTCAGTTACGAAACCAGCCAGATAAAACCAGCCATTTCCGTGGACAGCTATATATCCTTCTTTGTAACATTCATCTTTGGCTTCGCTCTTGCCTTCGAAATGCCTTTGTTGATGCTTCTTCTGGGTTTGGCTGGAGTTGTAAACGCCCGTATGCTTTCCAACTACAGAAGGTATGCCATACTTATCATAATCATAACCTCAGCCATTATCACGCCTACACCGGATCTGCTCAATCTCGGTCTTATGTCACTTCCGATCTATGCGCTGTATGAGTTAAGTATTATCCTGGTGAGGATCTTCGGGAAGGAACGCAAATTGTAGGGGCGACCAGCCGGTCGCCCCTACGTCTCATGGGATATTCAGGGTATCAAAGATGGAGTACGCAGTTTTAAGCGCAGCGCTTTCCGCCGGAAGTTGGATCAAAGGGATGTTCCTCTGATCGTACGAAGCCAGGGTTTCGTCTGCCTTTATAACACCCAGAAGATCTACGCCCGTCTCTTTTATAACCTCAAGGCTCTCAGGAGACAGATCTCCAACTGCCCTGTTCACGATCAAGCCTATCTTGTGAACCCTCAGCTCCAGTTCAGTTACCAGCTCCCTGACCCTTCCTACCGTCCTCAGGCTCCTTGCAGACGGGTCGCTTACTATAAGCATCAGGTCAGTGTCCTGGGTGGTCCTCCTGCTCAGATGCTCAAGCCCTGCCTCGTTGTCCATTACGACGTAAGGATAGTTGTCAGAGAGCTTGTCCATGAACCGCCTTATGACATGGTTCGGAAAGCAGTAACATCCCGGCCCCTCAGGCCTGCCCATTGATATGAGATCAAAACCCTTTGCCTCGATAAGGGACTGGCTTATCATCAGCTCCATGTTGTCCACGTTTGTAACGCCGGCCAGATCCTCCCTCTTTGACTTGTGCTTTGAGTCCTCGCGTATTGTGCCGACCTGTTGGTCCACAGTGACTCCGAGCACCTCGTGAAGGTTCGAGTTCGCGTCTGCATCCACCGCAAGTATCGGCCCCTTCCTCTTTTCTATAAGGTACCTTATAAGGAATCCTCCCAGGGTTGTCTTTCCGACTCCCCCTTTCCCAGCCATAGCTATTGTAAAGGCCATATATCCTCCGTTTATCCAACTTTATTAACATCAACCGCTGGCATAATTTAGCAAATATGACGGCCAATGACAAGCCAGATTTAAGGTGACTCTGATCTCGACTTGATATAGAATATGCCCACAATTCCAACTATGGGGATACAGTGACAAAAACTATCATCTTAGTAGCAGTTTCGGTATTTGTAATATCCTTATCAATCTTTGCAAGGGAGGTCCTCGCCCAGGATGAGAATGGTGAAATGACATCCTCTCCCCCCGAAGCGATTTCCACGCCAGAGCTTGATGTACCTGCCGCCCAGGACGTGCAAGATGAGAAGTTCCCCTCCCTTGTAATCTCAGCCACAGGATATGAGACCCCGCAGAGCCGTGTTTCAAGTGATATCACTGTAATCACAAAGGAAGATATCTCACATCTCCCCGCGCATGATGTGGGTGAGGCGCTGAACTATGTGACCGGGGTGACTTTAACAAGAGGAGGCGGACCCGGCACGCCGCCATCTCCTTCGATCCAGGGTTCCGATTATACCCATGTGAAGATACTGATTGACGGCATCCCCATTGAAACCCTTTTATCTGGTTTCCCAGATCTGTCGCTTATACCGCTGGAGAGCGTGGACAGGATTGAGATACTTAAAGGCTCCGCATCCTCGGTATGGGGCTCCTCTCTTGGTGGAGTGATAAATATAATAACAAAACGGCCGCCCGAAAAGATGCAGGCGGAAGGCGGCGTATCCATAGGCGAGAACTCTACAAGGAATTATAAAGCCGGTATCTCCGGCAAGGTCAAAGATACAGGCTATTTCTTTTCAGCCAGCAGGTTTGAGACCGACGGCTTCTTTGACTATCAAAAAGCAAGGAACGACTACTTCTATGCCAAGGTGACAGAGGAGATCAGCCCGGAGCTTAAGGCGGAGGTCTCTTATCGATACACGAGCATTGACCGGGATGACAGCGGCTGGATAGCTAATGAAAAGACCGTTGACCAGCACGGAAGGGTCATGCTGAGATATACCCCGAAGCAAGATTACGAACTTTCCATCTCCGCCTATGACAGGGAACTCGATTCAAAGTCAATTGACATAGCCACAAATACCGACAACTTCAGAGACAAGGAAAATATGTATGGTGGGACTTTGAGGTCTGTATGGCAGCACTCAAAGGAAAGCACTTTTTCCATGGGTGTTGAAGGGAATCACGGCAATCTCAAACTCACAACCGATGCCACAGACGAGAATTATGATACAGACAAGGGAGCAGTATTTGCCAACGAGAGCCTTGGAATCGGGGCCCTTACACTGAATGCAGGCGCCCGTTATGATAATGACTCTGCCTTTGGCTCGGAGCTAAGCCCGAGCGCTGGTGTCGTGTATAAAATATCCGCCGGGACACTCTTGAGGGTAAACGCAGCCAGGGGGTTTTCCCCTCCCCCTCTTCCATATAGGTATCAGGGGGTATCCCCGAACAGCGGACTCAATGCTGAGAGGGCATGGACATCCCAGGCCGGGATAGAGTCGGATTCAATCCCCGGATTATGGGGGAAGATCACCTTCTACAGGGCAGACGTGACCGACAAGGTGACGTGGCTGTACGACGAAAACGATGTAAACGGCAACGGCAACACCGGCGAGATTCTATCGTTCATAAATCTGAATGAGGTGCGCCGTCAGGGCGTTGAGGTCGAGGCGAAGACGAAGGAATCCAAGGGGCTGGGCCTCTCATACGGATATGCATTCAATGATTACAGGGATTTGGAAACAGATGAAGTAGTCAAAGGACAGCCCCGCATAATCCAGAATGCTGGAGTTGATTACAAAGGACCATTTGAGACCAGGGCAAACATAAATGGACGTTACATCTGGTGGAACGCTATTGATTCTGATAACGCAAAGGACAAGACTTGGGTCTGGGATGCCAAGGTGAGTAAGTACCTCGCTAAATGGAAGTATGCCATAGGCGAGATATTTGTATCCGTCCATAATATCACTGATGAAGATCAGTACCAGGCCGATTTTTATCCGAACCCTGGAAGATGGGTGGAGGCTGGGATAAGCCTGACGACCTTCTAATTTTAAATTATCTTTTCAAATCTTCTATTGCAATAGCCAATTTTATCTGATAAATTAAGCTTCCATGAAGAAGTCGGCGGCAATTCTTGTTCTTGCATTCATTTTTCCATTCCTTTTAACCCTCTATTCCTGTGACAAGCCAAAAGAAAAAAACCTCATCCTGGTTGACAACATAAAGATAGACAAGGAATCAAACCTTCAGAATGTATACAACTCCTTAATTGGGAGTCTGATATTCAGCCCTCTTTTGTTTAGGTATAACTCCGGAGCCGCCGAACATCACGTCCTTGTGGAAGATATTAAGGTATTGCCAGGGAACAAGGTCATTGAAGTAAAGTTAAAGGACGGCGTCAGACTTCACGACGGAAAGCCCCTGACTGCTGATGATGTAATCCGGTCTATCGACAGGCTGAAGGTTGAACTCAACAATGAAACGCTTAAAGAGGTCAAAGGCGAGAGCATTGACCGGCAGCGGTTCAGGCTGACCAGCAATTATCCGATACCTGATGCGAATAATCTGTTGTCAACTATTTCCGTTTTTCCTTCACATTCAAGCCTTTTCAACGGGACCGGCCCTTTCAGATTCAAGAGGTGGGTGGATAACGGCGTCGAGCTTGAAGCTAACAACGATTACTTTGAAGGTGCTCCGAAGCTGAAAAAGATTACTTATCTCTATGAGCCTGATGAAAGGAAGAGGCTAACAATACTTTTAAAGGGTGAAGCTGACCTCCTTGCGGGGATCTCTCCCGATACGGCCCGCTTCCTTGAAAATGACGTCAGATTCAATGTGCATAAAGACCATGAAGGCTTCTACGCCGCCTTATTCTTAAACAATAAGTCCCCCCTATTCAGCGACAAGAGGGTAAGAAAGGCCGTGTCCATGGCCGTTGACAGGAATTCTATTATCGAAAAGGGGTTGGACGATGGTGGGGTCAGCATATCTTCTCCTTTTCCGCCTGAACTTCTGTCTCCAATATCCGAAACAGGCAGTCAAGGTTACGATCCTAAGGAGGCGGTGAGGATACTTCAGAATGCGGGATGGAAGGACAGAGACGGAGACGGCATCCTGGAGAAAGACGGCAAGAAGCTGAGTTTCACCATTTATTACCCAAGAGAATTTGAAGAGCTTAAAAGGATAGCAGATATTATCGGGCAACAACTGTTTGAGGCGGGGATTGGAATGGAAAGTGCGACGGTGGATAAAAAGGAGATCGGGAATATCTCGGGGGATTACGACGGGATACTTTTTTTGGCTGCATATGATGAACATTTCAACCTGAACAGATGGCTTTCGACAACTCCGACAAACGAATACGGGAACCTTTCGCTATACGGCAACAAGGAAGTTGACGCTCTTTTGGGGCAGTTGCAGAAGTCGGGGAGTGCTGAAGAGAAGAATATCATTTACGGAAGGCTCCGGGAGATTTTTTATGAAGACGTCCCTGCTGCATTTCTCTATGCGCCTCTAAACTATCTCGCTGTGAGCAGGAAATTCAGAGGGGCTGATAAGTTGGAGTTTCATGTTTACAGCTTTTATAGGATCAAAGACTGGGAGATGGAAGGGAGGTGATAATATGAAAATAGCGAGAAAGGGGTGCAAGAACCCGGCTGCCGTCGCAGCCGCGGGATGCTGTCCGAGTGTAGGAAAACTAAGATCCTCAGGGGCGCCTGAGGGGAAGGCGAAGAATGCCGCACAGCAGACTGCAAAGAAAGGTTAATGAATGAGGCTGTCGAAGTTCAACATCAAGGCCATTGATGCCCCTGAAAAGGGGAAAATGGCCGTATTCAACACCCTCACAAGGGGTATGGCGATCCTGGAAGGCAGTGCACTTGAAGGGATCGAAAAAGGTGACTCCTCCGGCCTCGGGCCGGAGGAGATCAAATCGCTCGAAGAACTGGGTATCCTCATCCCCGAAGGGTTTGACGAGGACCTCTTCTTTGACGTCTACTACAACCAGGTCAGGTTCGACAATACATCCCTGAGAATAACCCTCCTTACCACACTGAACTGCAACTTCGCCTGCCCTTACTGCTACGAAGGGGACCTCACCTACGGCAAAAAACAGATGTCCGGTGAAACAGCGGAGGATGTCATATCATGGATAAAGAAAAGGGCCATTGAGGGCCGCGTATCAAAGATAAGACTGGAATACTTGGGGGGGGAACCTCTGATGAACCTCCCTGTTATAGAAAAGACAGGACATGAGCTTCTGAATTTCTGTAAAGAGAAAGGGATAAAGTTTGTGTCCATAATCATCTCCAACGGCTACCTCCTTACGAAAGAGACGGCTGAAAGGGTTGCGGCGGCTGGGGTGGAGTCCGTGAGGGTGACCATTGACGGGCCGGAGGAGATCCATAACTCCTACCGCTTCCTTAGGGGAGACGGAGGGAAGACATACAGGACAATAATCAAGAACCTTCAGGAGTGCAAGGACGTATTGTCCCTCAGCATATGTGGGACCTATACAAAGGAGACAGGGGAACACATCCCCAGGCTCCTTGACGACCTCATGGAGGCAGGGCTTGGGCCTGACTCCATCCACAAGGTACAGTTCGGCCCCATGATGCCGAGCGACACTGGCGGAAAGGCGGCCAACTTCGACAAGAGATGTATCCCCATGGATGGCTACCACGATATGATAATCAAAGGAAACGAGGAGCTTATTAGGAGGGGTTACGGGAATTACGCCGAGCCGGAGTTCTGTCCATGTCCGGCCGTATGCTCCGGAGACTACACGATAAACTACGACGGCGCCCTCTATAAATGCCCCTGCCTTGTGGACCATCCGGGGTACGAGGTCGGCCATGTGGCGAAAGAACTCAACTATAATGCGGAGATGGTCCGGTGTCTCGGGTACAACACATTTGAGAATGAGAGATGCAGGCGCTGTAATGTCCTCCCTCTTTGCCTCGGAGGATGCCGCTATATGGCCCTGGTGCAGAAGGGGAATTTCCATAACCTTGACTGTCAGCAGGAAGGAATAGAGGCCATAACCGTTGAGACTGTTCGAAGGATGGCAAAAGAATTGTAATTCATTAATGTTGACTCCGTATCATAATAAATATGTCATCTCGGTAAGAGGGAAGAGATGCCTTCCCTCGAAGAGTTACGAAGGCTATGTTTGAGTTAATCATTGACCTTCCTTATCTCCCTGATAAAAAAACCACTTAAAGCGACAATAGTAAAAGAGACCCCCGACCACATCATGACAGTGACAGTCCCGAAGGTGCCCGCAGC
>JAENJC010000112.1 GCA_016844545.1 Deltaproteobacteria bacterium
CCCCAGACCATAAGACCTCTGGAATACAACTCCATAGAGAAGAAGAACCCCGGGAACCATCCAAAGCTTGGAAAGGATGAGACTGATGCTGTAACAGAGTACCTTATGACACTGATATCAAAAGATGTGGAGGCCGGGGTCATACAGGCTAAGAGCAATCCACAGGGGAAACTGGCCTTTGAGAAGAAGCAGGCATGTCATGCGTGCCATCAGATAGAAAAAGGCAGTAAGGTCATCGGCGGACTGGTTGCCCCGACCCTGGTAAAGGCCGGTGAGAGGCTTCAGGGAGACTGGATATATGCATACCTGAAGAAGCCGAAGGTTTTTAAGCCGGTTAAGAGGATGCCTGTTTATGAAGGTTACTTGAACGATGTAGACATGAAGAATGTAGCTGCTCATATTGCAAGTTTTTAATACCAATTCGCATTCAAATAAACACTTTTGAATGCTCAGGTATAATACCAAGTAAGCTTTCATTCGTATCAATAATAGATGTTTGAATTAGGAATCGCCTCAAACCCATTTTAATGAAGGAGTTTTAAAGATGAGTAAAAAAGCAGTTTTTGTTATAACGACTTTTGCCATAGTAATGACTTTAGGAAAAGGGTTTTCTTTCGCAGTAACTGCCGAGGAGAATTATAAGTGGTACTGTTCTCAGTGTCATGGCCTCACAGGTAAAGGAGACGGTGTCAACGTCACTAAGGATATGGCGGTTAGCCCAAGGAACCATATCGACCCGAAGGAGATGAGCAAGCTTTCCGATGCCGATATCACGAACGCCATCACTGAGGGAGGTCCTGCGAACAGCAAGTCTCCTCTCATGCCGCCCTTTGGGAAAACCATGACTGCCCAGGAGATAAAGGATATGGTGGTCTATATTAGAAAGCTTTGCAATTGCGTATTCAAAAAGGAATAGATGTCACATAAAAACCAATCTCATACTGACGGCAAAAAGCTGGAGGTGCGGCCATGAAAAATATGATCTTGCCGGTCATGATCTCGGTGTAGGTTTTATCAAAAGACCACTCCCTCCAACAGCTTTATAATTAACAGGGGCACAACCCCATCAAAGAAGGTCAGCCAGAGGTCGGCATACCATGGATCCCGGAGGCAGAAGATATTCTCAACCGGGCGAGGGGGAGTTTAAGGCATGATATCCGGTTGAGCAGAAATAATGGCGAAGACATATGGTTTGGTTATTGGAAAGAGAAATGGGATAAGGTAGATGTATAAGAATATATGCATTCCGCTGGATAATTCAAGGTATTCAACCTCGGCTGCCGAGGCAGGGATAAGGATTGCAAAAGGATTTAACTCGACCATTACATGCACCCATGTCTATGCCGCAAAACTCCATGATGACAGGTTCCGGCAGATGGAGACCGGCCTTCCGCCAAAGTACCAGGATGAAAAGGAGCTTCAAAGACAGCGGGATGTCCATGACGATCTGATTGCAAAAGGTTTGATGGTCATCTCCGACTCTTATCTTGACGCGGTTGAAAACATGTGCGCAGATGCCGGCATTCCTTACAGGAAGAAGGCGATGGAGGGGAAGAACTACGTCGAGATAGTGAATGACGTCCAGTCAGGCGATTACGATCTTATCATTATGGGCGCCCTGGGGCTCGGCGAGGTTGATAATAGCACTATAGGAAGTGTGTGCGAAAGAGTCATGCGCCGCATAAAAACCGACATGCTTATAATAAGGGACGGGCAGATGGACTTTGGACGGTACACGGTAGCCATTGACGGAAGTCCCAACTCATTCGCAGGCCTTCTTTCCGCCGTTGCCCTCTCAAAAATAACCGGCGCCGGGGTGGAAGCCGTGGCTGCCTTTGACCCCCATTACCACTATGTCGCCTTCAAGAGCATAGCGGAAGTCCTTTCAGAAGAGGCAGGGAAGATATTCAAGTTCAAGGAGCAGGAGAAACTCAATGAGGAGATAATTGACAAAGGGCTTGCGAAGATATATCAGGACCACCTGGACAGGGCCGGAGAAATGGCCCGAAAGGAAGGTGCGGCCATTAAGACCACCCTTTTGGAGGGCAAGCCTTACGATCAGATATTGAAGCACGTTGACAAATACAGACCGGCCCTCCTCGTCTTGGGAAGGGTCGGAGTTCATGCCGCCCCTGGGCTTGACATCGGGAGCAATACGGAAAACTGTGCAAGATCAGCCTCATGCAATGTCCTGATTGCGAGCCGGGAGGCCGCACCTCCGCCAAAAGAGGAGCAGCCAAAGGTTGGTATCCCCTGGACTCCTGAAGCGGAGGAACTCCTAAATCGCATACCTCCCATGGCGAGGGGGATGGTCAGGAAAATGGTGGAGGATTCTGCCGCAAAAAGGGGTCATACGGAGATCACGGCGGACTACATTAGGAAGGCGCAGAAGATGGTGCATGAAAAGAGAGATGCATTAGGAGGGATTGTTGTCCCTATTTACGGGCCGAAGGGCTAAATATTTCAGTTCTTTTACTGTCTCTAAGTGGTGCCTCGCAAGACGAGGTTGAATTATTACATTTGAAAAGGAGGGGTTATGTTTGGATTGGGAGTCCCGGAACTTATTATCATCCTTGTGCTCGTTATGATAATCTTCGGTGTGGGAAAGCTTCCTCAGATAGGGGAGGGGCTTGGAAAGGGCCTTAAGGGCTTCAAAAAGGCCTCTTCAGAAGAGGAAGATATAGATGCCAGCCACAAGGCGGTAGAGGGAAAAAAAGAAAAAGTAGTTTAGGCACACACATCAAACAAGGGCAACCTTCCGTCAAGGGTCGGCTTTCACCACGCAGAAAGCCTTGGTAGAGGGTTTTGCGCCAAAGAGGGGACATTCCCCCGTGGTCACCGCCGACCATATCCGCAAGAAGATGGTGTCTTAAGTCATTTTATGGAAAAATAATGAAGAAAAAAGGGCTTATGTCCTCATAAGGAAAAGGGAAAATGAATAAAGGGGAGGTTGTTCATGCAATGTTTTGATAGTAAGCAAGGAGTTGTCCCCGCCGTAAAGGCTGAACCGCAGAAGGCTGGTATTCCCTGGACTCATGAGGCAAAGAAACTACTTAACCGTGTACCTCCAATGATGAGAGACATAGTTAGGGAAATAGTGGAAGATTCGGCCATAATAACAGGGTATCCGAAAATCACCGTTGACTATATCAGGAAGGCACGGAAAATAGCTCACAGAAGGATAGACGAACGTAAAGAAGCGACTTTGCATTAGCGGAGACCACATGGCAGACAGGCGTATAATCAGGAAACCGAGGGTGAAGGGACCTAAGAGGATACATGAATTTTGGTGCTATTTCCACAAAAGGTTCTTTGAGGAGAGAAAAAAATTTGAGTATTGCATCCCCAGGGGATGCTTTCAGTTCAGCAATTCACCTCTGTAGAAAATATGCGAAGTCCGGCATTTGTAATTTTTCGGGAAGATTTCGGCATCCTATTAAAGCAGTGCCCTAGTTATACATCTGATGGCCGAAAACATCCATGCTTCAATTAACAAGAGACGGTGATTACGCATTCAGGGCCGTGCTTTACCTGGCCATACAGCCTGAAGGAAGCTTTCCCTTGCCAACGAGATTCCCAAGGAAGAGGATGTCCCCAAAAGCTATCACTTAAAGATAATGCAGTGCCTTGCAAAGGCCGCTAACTCCAAATTCTCCCTAATGAGAATTACTGGCTGATTAGTGATTAATAAATGGAAAGGAGTGATACCATGAGGTTTTTCTGTGAAAAATGCGATGTTCCCATGGAATTGGAAAAGAAAGACAACCTTTCAACGGACTCTATGAAGGTCGCCTTCCGCTGTCCAGGTTGCGGCATCAGGGTCTCTATGGTGACAAACCAGGGGGAGACCCGCTTGCTCGACAGTCTGGGGCTTAAGATCGGCGGTAAGGAGGCCCCGGAGCTTGTCCAGACCACTAATAATGTAGAAAAGGGCGATACCCTCACCTGGACTCCTGGGGCGGAGGCGAGGCTCAATAATGCTCCATCTTTCATCAGGCCTATGGCGAAGATGGCTATAGAAAGGATAGCCGGGGATAAGGGTGTGAGCGTCATAGACGAGGCCCTGATGGACGAGGCAAAGGGTGAATTCATGGAGGGGTGAGGAACGCAGAAGATTTGTACAACAAGTTCTTAAAGTCCTTCAATAAAATCACAACAGCGGAAAAAATGCATACCTGCCGTGGGAAATGGCAGAAATCATTTGAAAAGGAGATGGTATGAATGTATCGAAAGGATTAAGTCTTGCAATCTTGTTTGCAACAGTTCTTTTGACTGTATCTGTTGCGTCTGCGGCGGATACGATAGAGGGGGGTGAAAAGAAAGGAATTACCTTTGAAGATATCATGGGAAAGGGCAATTCATTTAAATTTTATGGCTTTGTCAGGCTGGATGCCATCTATGATGACTCAAGGATGAGCAACAGTCAGACGCCGTATTATGTCCTCTCGGAAGACAAGGCAGCAGGCGGCAAGAAGGATGACGACGTGTTTACCATGCATACACGCCTTTCCCGCCTGGGGATCGATTTTAACGGCGGCCAGGTACCAAACCTCGCCAACGGCAAGGTAAGTGGCAAGTTTGAGATAGATTTTCAGAACGGGGGTTCGGAATCGAGGGCAATACCACGTTACAGACAGATGTATCTCAAGATAAAATGGGATGAGCTTTCCGTATTGGCCGGACAGACATGGGACATCATCTCTCCCCTCATCCCCTCCGTGAATAACGACACCCTCATGTGGAACACCGGGAATCTCGGAGACAGGCGGGCGCAACTGCGCCTTGCCTATGAACCTAAGGTCTGGGACGGCGCGCTTTCATTTATGGGTGGAATGGGGCTCACAGGTGCGGTTGATCCTAAAGATCTTGACGGCGACGGCGTCAGGGATGGTGAGGATTCAGGAGAACCGCAGGTACAGGCACGCATAGGGTATTCGGCTGCGACACTGTGGGCTGCCGGGAATAAGACTGAGATCGGCATATACGGCGCATATCTTCGGGAAGATGCCCAGACAAAGGGAGATTACGAGGGAAAGGTTGTGGGAGCCGATTTTACCATACCCTTGAGCCAGGCAGTGGCGCTGAGAGGAGAGGCATGGGCCGGACAGGACCTGTCTGATCTCCGGGGCGGAATAGGCCAGGGAGTGAATACAACCAGCGGGAAAGAGATCGAGAGCAAGGGCGGCTGGATAGAGGTTCTTTACAAGCACCAGTCGAATTCTCTCGCCCTCGGCTGGACTATCGACGACCCGGATAACG
>JAENJC010000113.1 GCA_016844545.1 Deltaproteobacteria bacterium
CAACTATGATAATAAAGACTACTGCCAGTCGTGTCATATTGTTTCGGAGATGCCCAGACTTAGTTATGATATTATTACGACATGTGTAAAATGCCATCCGGGCAGCATTGGCAATCACCCTGTCAGTCGTCATCCTATATTGGTTAAAGTCCCCTATAAAATTGCTGTACCTGATTGGATGCCTTTATCAAAAGAGGAAAAGATTGTTTGCTCTACCTGTCATGATAATCATAACAGGAGCGGCTTTCGCCGTATGCTCCGCATAGATTATGAATCATTATGCGTTTCGTGTCATATAAATAAGTAAGGAGGAATTATCTTGTCCAGAAAGTTTTTATATTCAGGCGTATTTCTTCCAATAGCCCTGTTAACGGGCGCATTGATATATCAAAATGTATATGCAGGGGAATCGAAGGAGATTGCGCCAACATTCAGGGGGATTAAATCGCCCGGCAGTTACGGCAGTATCGTCCTGAACAGATATACAGGCGAGGGACAGGACATGAAGTCTGTGGTATTTCCGCATTGGTTGCATAGAACTAAGTTTACATGCAAGGTCTGCCATAGTGATATCGGATTTCCGATGAAGGCAGGCGCAACGGATATCAAGATGGATGACATCTTTGAGGGAAGGCTATGCGGTAAGTGTCATAACGGCAAGGTTGCATTTGAACCATTTGAGTGCGATAGATGCCATTCTTTTGGAATTGAGGTTAAGGCAAACAGGGAAATAGATGATCTAACCAAGGATTTCCCTAAGGCTGATTTCGGCAATAAGGTGGATTGGGTAATGGCGTTAAGAGACGGCAAGATAAAACCAAAGGCATCGCTTGAAGGAGACGAAGAGATGCATATATTTGACAAAGATATTGACCTGCCTGTCACAAAATTCTTTCCGCACCCTCCGGATGTTGTTTATCCCCATAAGGCCCATACAGAGTGGCTGTCATGCGGGAGCTGTCATCCAAATGTATTCAATATGAAGGCCGGCAGCAACCCTGATATGAGCATGAGAAAGATTATAGCAGGCAAATATTGCGGGATATGTCATGGGAAGGTGGCATTTCCCTTGGAGGACTGTTTCAGATGTCATTCCAAAACTCGAACTGCTGACCCATCACCATACACAGAGCCTGAAATAATCCCTGCGCCTGAGATAAAAAAATAGTAACTACTCAAGTATTTAGTCAGGTATTTAGGCTGAAGACTGAAGGCTGAAGTATCCTAAAAACCTTCAGTCTATCCACCTGAGTAGTTACTTTACAATTACCCTCCTGTCCCTAACTTCAAGTCTGCCTTTGGCAAACAGCTTAATTGCGCAGGGGTATATCCTGTGCTCTTCCTTTAGAATCCTGGCTGACAGGGTCTCCTCAGTATCATTATCATTGACTGGAACCACTGCCTGGATTATTATTGGGCCTGTATCTATACCCTCGTCGACAAAATGGACTGTGCATCCCGAGAACTTCGCTCCATATTCTATCGCCTTCTTCTGAACGTGTAGGCCGGGGAAGGATGGAAGGAGGGCGGGATGTATATTCATTATCCTCATAGGGAAGGCATTTATCAATATCCTGGTTACAACCCTCATGAATCCTGCCAGTACGACAAGCTCTACATTATGGTCTTTTAATATCCTGACCAGTTCAGTATCAAACGCCTCCCTGTTCTGGAATGTTTTTGATTGGACAGTCTCGGTTTTGATCCCATGTAGTTCAGCCCTTTTCAGGGCATATACATCCGGTTTATCAGAAATGACAACAGCAATCTCGCAGGGGAGATTGCCGCATTTAATGGAATCTATTATGGCTTGAAGATTGGAGCCGCTCCCTGATGCAAGGACTCCAAGCCTGAGCTTAGACATATTCGATGCTGTCCTCTTTGTCCTTTCGTTCAACAACATCTCCGATTACCCAGGCCTTCTCCTTCAGTCCATTGAGCCTGATCATGATGTCGTCCACCTGCTCCTGCCTGACTATCACGACCATCCCTATCCCGTTGTTGAAGGTTCTGAACATTTCTTCGTCGGACAGCTTTCCCTGTTCCTTAAGGAAACCAAATATAGGCGGTGTCTCCCATGAACCGGTCTTTATCCTGACCTTGCAGCTCTTAGGCCCAACCCTCGGAATATTCTCTGTAAAGCCTCCACCGGTTATGTGGGCCATACCGTTGACATTGAATTCTCTGACGATATGCAGGATGCTCTTGACGTATATCCTTGTCGGCGTAAGTAGCTCCTCGCCAATGGTCTTCCCAAGCTCCGTTATGTGGTCATCTATCTTCATCTTGTGCTTTTCAAAACAGACCTTTCTCACCAGGGAATAGCCGTTTGAATGGAGTCCGCTTGATGCTATTCCAATAACCTTATTTCCAACGTTTACCCTGGAACCCTCTATGAGGTTGTCCTGGTCTACTGCCCCGACTGCAAATCCGGCTATATCGTACTCTCCGTCCTTGTAGAAGGTCGGCATCTCCGCTGTCTCACCCCCTATGAGTGCGCATCCAGCATCCTTGCAGCCATCCGCAATTCCCTTTATCACCTGGGCTGCCTTTTCAGGGTCAAGCTTCCCTGTTGCGAAGTAATCAAGAAAGAATAGCGGCTCGGCCCCCTGGACAATGACATCGTTTACGCACATTGCCACCAGGTCTATCCCCACGGTGTCGTGCTTGTCCATCATGAAGGCGATCTTGAGCTTTGTCCCCACGCCGTCCGTAGATGATACAAGGACCGGGTTCTTGTATTTATTGTTCCTGAGGCTGAAAAGCCCCCCAAATCCGCCGATATCAGCCAGAACCTCAGGCCTTGATGTGGCCTTAACCATAGGCTTTATCAGCTCTACAAATCTATTGCCGGCATCTATATTTACACCGGCCTCTGCGTATGCGTCCTTCTTTTTTGGCATTACTAAAAACCTCCTTTAAAAAGCTGAACACAATATTACCACAAAGTTCACAAAGTGCACAAAGCTTTTGTTCCTTGGAGTCCTTAGTGTCCTTTGTGGTGCAAATCTTTTAACAGCTTCCCCCTGAGCTGCCCGCAGGCAGCGGATATATCAAGCCCCTTGCTTGTCCTGAGGAGCGCAGTGTATCCAACATTCTGGAGTATCTCCTGGAATGCACGGATTACCTCGTCAGAAGGTTTCCTGAACTCTGATCCTTCATGCTCGTTGTAAGGGATCAGGTTTATCTTGCATGGGATGCCTTTAACAAGCCTGGTCAGTCTCCTCGCGTCCTCAAGAGAATCGTTGATCCCTTTTATCAGGATATACTCAAATGTTATCCTCCTTCTTGGGGGAAGGGGATACTCCCTGCAAGCAGACAAAAGTTTATTTAACGGGTACTTTTTATTTACAGGCATCAGCCTGCTTCTAACCTCGTCAGTAGTTGCATTAAGGGAGACAGCAAGATTTGCGGTTGTCTCCGAGCCTAATCGCAGCATCTCCGGGACTATCCCTGATGTTGAAACCGTTATCTTTCGAGTGGAAAAGCTCATGCCCTCCCCGTATATCATTATCTTTAGGGCTTTCAGGACGTTGTCGTAATTGAGAAGGGGTTCTCCCATCCCCATTAATACTATATTTGTTAATTGGGCCTCTTCCGGCAGGTCATCCTGAACTGCGCATATCTGGTTTATTATTTCAGAGGTCTCCAGATTCCGTACAAATCCGCCACTCCCGGTTACACAGAAACCGCAGTCCAAAGGGCACCCCACCTGGCTTGATATGCAGAGTGTCAGCCTGTCCTCATCCGGGATGAGGACGCTTTCTATGGAGTTGCCATCCTTGAGCTGGAAGAGGTACTTTTTCGTCCCGTCCTTAGACACCTCAACCTTCACTGCCTGAATGGAACTTATAAAAGCAACACCTTTCAACGCCTCCCTGAAATCCTTAGCCAGGTTTGTCATATCATCAAAGGATTTGACCCTCTTCTGATAGACCCACTTAATTATCTGGGAGGCCCTGAACTTTTCCTTTCCGAGGTGTGCGATAAAGGCGGTGAGTTCTTCGACTGTGAGGTTTTTTATATCCACCATAATTCATACAAAATAAAAAACCCTTTGACGGTTCAAAGGGCTCAACAAAACTCTTTATTATATTTTATTAAAATATCTCCAGGGCATTAAAGAAGTAGGATATCTCAAAGGCCGCAGTCTCAGGGCCGTCTGAGCCGTGAACAACGTTCCTCTCTATATCTGCGGCAAAATCCTTCCTTATGGTTCCGGCGGCGGCATCTTTAGGGTTTGTGGCGCCCATCAGCTCCCTGTTCTTAGCAATGGCATTATTCCCCTCAAGGACAATAGTAACAACGGGCCCCTCTGACATGAACTCAGTCAGGCTCCCGAAGAACGGCCTTGCCCTGTGTACGGCATAGAACCCCTCAGCCTGGGCCTTAGTCATGTGTATCTTCTTTATAGCCGCAATCCTTAGCCCGTTTGCCTCAAACCTCTTTATCACCTCGCCTATGACGTTCTTCTTGACCCCGTCCGGCTTAATGATTGATAAAGTCCTTTCCATTTATCCCTCCTGTAAAATTATTTTTGATGGATGAAAAGAGTAAACGGAAAAGGCGCTTTTGTCAACCTCTTTCTTCTTTTCCTTATTGCTGAAATCCCTTTGATTATGCTATCTTAGCTTTATGGAATATCTAGTCTTAGGGACAGCCGGACACATTGACCACGGGAAGACCTCTCTTGTAAAGGCCCTTACAGGAACCGACACCGACAGGTTGAAAGAGGAGAAGGAGAGGGGGATAACCAT
>JAENJC010000114.1 GCA_016844545.1 Deltaproteobacteria bacterium
AGCGAGAGGGTTACAGTTGCTTCTATTGCTTGGCTAATGTCACAGAAGAGAACTGCGAGTTAGATCATGTGGTACCGAAATCGGCGGTTGAAGACAATTCGTATAAAAACATCGTAGTTTCGTGTCACGCATGCAATCGAAAGAAAGGCGGTCAGAATTCCCAAGAGTATCTTCGAGCGATATACCGGCAGGGATTGCTGGGAGAAGAGGAGCTTCGTTCTAGGCTTCACGCCATCGAGAAGTTGAAGGCTGGTGAGCTTGTTCCAAAACTGTGATCGGCCATAACACGTCGTTTCACCGGACGCTACAAATAGCGCCGCGCCGGCGAACTTTGCGTTCTCCCGGCGCTTCGCGCCTGGAGAATGCGGCAGTTAAGCCGTGAACTCCTTCCCGGTCGCTACGCGCCGGGAGAACCAGGAGTTCAAGACCGACCGCTGCGCGGCGGCTTAACTGCCGCATTATCCCTGCAAGTACTATATAGACTGAGTCTGTTTACAGTGAATGACTTTGCATGAATGAATTTCAGAGCTATTTACGGCGAAGGGTAATTGAGCCGTGAATAGAGGCGCAGAGGGCTATCTTTCTGCTTTCCCAAGTGTTGCACTTCATTGTTGAACTGGAGTATCCCTTTCCGAAATCCTTTCCCCATGCCGTATTCTTCTCCTCCCCTGTTTTGCCCTCTTCGGTTGCAGCGCCAATTTCTTTTGACAAAGGTTCAAATTTGGGTTAGCATACAAAGCTTTCTATGACACAGAAAACCTTGAATCCTGACAGGATACGAAACTTCTCCATAATAGCCCACATTGACCACGGGAAATCTACCCTCGCGGACAGGCTCCTTGAGTTTACCGGAGCACTGTCGAAAAGGGAGATGACCGAGCAGGTTCTCGACAAGATGGACCTTGAGAGGGAGAGGGGGATTACCATAAAGGCCCAGTCCGTGAGGCTTAACTACCATGCGGATGACGGTAATGATTATATCCTGAACCTTATAGACACCCCTGGTCATGTGGACTTTTCCTATGAAGTATCCAGGTCGCTCCAGGCATGCGAGGGCGCAATCCTTGTGTTGGATGCATCCCAGGGTATAGAGGCGCAGACCCTGGCAAATGTTTACATGGCATTAGATGCCGATTTAGAAGTATTTCCTGTCCTGAACAAGATAGATCTTCCTGCCGCCGACCCTGAGAGGGTCAGGAAGGAGATAGAGGATGTGATTGGACTTGATGCCTCCGACGCCATCGCCGCCAGCGCAAAAGAGGGTATAGGGATAAAGGAGATACTTGAGGCGGTTGTAAAGAAGGTCCCGCCTCCGAAAGGAAACCCTGATGCGCCGCTGAAGGCCTTGTTGTTTGATTCCTGGTATGATCCTTTCCAGGGAGCTGTGGTCCTTATCAGGGTCTTTGACGGTACAATCAAAAAGGGGCAAAAGATAAAGTTTGTTGCTGCTAACAAGTCGTATGACGTCCTGCAGCTCGGGGTGTTTACTCCAAAGATTAAGTATGTTGACTCCCTTTCCATAGGAGAGGTGGGGATCGTTATAGCTGGGATCAGGGAGGTAAAGGATACAAGGATAGGTGATACGGTAACAGATGCAGCAAACCCTGCCAAAGAAGCTCTTCCAGGCTTCAAGGTGGTGAAGCCTATGGTTTTTTCCGGGCTTTATCCTGTGGATGCAGACCAGTATGAAGACCTGCGGGATGCCATGGAAAAGCTCAGCCTTAACGATTCATCCTTTACATATGAGCCGGAGGTTTCCATAGCCCTTGGATTTGGTTTCAGGTGCGGCTTCCTTGGCCTCCTTCACATGGAGATAATCCAGGAGCGGCTTGAAAGGGAGTTTAACCTCAACCTTATAACTACTGCGCCGACTGTTGTATACCGGGTTACCAAGATTGACGGAGGGGTTGTGAATGTTGATAACCCCGCTACCCTCCCGCCGCTTCAGCAGATAGAGAAGATCGAAGAACCGTTCATCCTTGCAACGCTCCATCTCCCTACAGAATACGTCGGCGGTATAATGGGGCTCTGTCAGGAGAAGCGGGGAGTTCAGAGGGAGATGAAGTACCTTTCATCCAACAGGGTGATGCTGATCTACGAGCTTCCCATGAACGAGATAGTCCTCGACTTCTATGACAAGCTCAAGTCCATATCTAAGGGCTATGCCTCTCTTGATTATGAATACCTTGATTACAGGGTGTCAGACCTTATAAAGCTCGACATAATGCTGAACGGAGAGATTGTTGACGCTCTGTCGTTCATAGTCCACAGCGATAAGGCATTTCAGAGGGGTAAGGAGCTTTCTGAAAAACTCAAGGAGCTGATACCGAGACAGATGTTCGAGGTTGCAATCCAGGCCGCCATTGGTAACAAGGTAATTGCCAGAGAGACGGTGAAGGCCATAAGGAAAAACGTTTTGGCAAAATGTTACGGCGGTGATATAACACGAAAAAGAAAGCTCCTGGAGAAGCAGAAGGAAGGAAAGAAGAGGATGAAGCAGGTCGGGAGCGTGGAGCTGCCCCAGGAGGCTTTCCTGGCAGTACTTAAAGTTTAATAAGGCTTTTTTGACACAGATTTACACTGATTAGCTATGATAGTGACCGGTCTTATCTGTGTTAATCATATTCAATCTGTGACTATCAGTGTCGAAAAAAAAAGAAAGGATTTGTTGTGACTAAAGAAGACAAAGAGAAGAATAAAGAAAAAGAAAAGACTGTTCACGGCAAGTCCCAGGTCAGGGAATGGGTAGAATCAATAGCAATTGCCCTGATACTGGCCCTTTTTGTGAGGACCTTTTTGGTGCAGGCCTTCAAGATCCCATCAGGCTCAATGGAGCCAACCCTTCTTATCGGTGACCATCTGCTTGTAAATAAGTTTCTGTATGGCACAAAGATACCTTTTACAGGCATAAAGGTGTTGCCAATAAGGGAGCCGGAAAGGGGTGACGTAGTCGTCTTTGTATATCCTGTAGACCCCAGCAAGGACTTCATAAAGAGGGCCGTCGGGCTTCCAGGGGATAAGGTTGAGGTACGGAATAAAAAGGTTTACATAAACGACATTGCAATTCCAGATCCTCATGCCCATTTTGCAGATGATACGATACTTCCCAGGGGAAATGATCCGAGGGACAACTTTGGACCGGCAACTGTTCCGCCTGACTCCCTCTTCGTCATGGGCGACAACAGGGACAGAAGCTATGACAGCCGATTTTGGGGATTTGTGAGGAAGAGTGAGATAAAGGGAAAGGCCTTTATCCTGTACTGGTCATGGGACAGTAACCGTTTTCTGCCAAGGCTTTTAAGGATTGGGAATCTTATATACTAACACCAATTCGCATTCAACTAACAACTTTGAATGCTCAGGTATAACACCAAGTAAGCTTTCTTTAATCTGATAAATAGATGTTTGAAAGCAACTTGGTATAAACAGTTGACTACAGCATAAATAAATGATAGTAGTTACCATATGGGGAGACTAAAGTCACAAAGAGGGTCATTCTCTCTCGGAAGCCTTATATTCTTAGCTGTAATCGGTACAGGAATTTACGCAGGGGTAATGATGGCCATCCCCTGGATAAAGTTCTATGAAGTTGAGCAACTGTTTAAAGATCAAGCCATTAGATTGAAGGTTGCACCAGAAGAAGAGGTAAAGGGTGCAATAAAAGCGAAGCTTGTATCGATTGATGTTCCCTTAGCCATTGATGACGTTCAGATTATCAGGGAGGAAGGGAAGCCAGCTGTGATACAAGGCACTTATAAGGTGGATGTTGACTTTGCCGGGGTATACAAGTATACGTATATTTTCAAGCCCAGAGGTGGGGCGCCTAAGAGCGGCGGCTTAAATTAGATAGAATAAAAGTAACTACTTAGGTGGATAGTCTGTAGGTATTTAGGTGGATAGGGTGTACCTAGTAGACTACAGTCTAAACAACCTGAGTAGTTACGATTAAAATTACCTTTTAACCCAGCCCTGTGAGGTTGGAAAGGGGAACAGATGAACGGTATAAATACTAACAAAATGCAAAGGCCTTCTTACATAATATTTGTAAGGAGGCCTTTTTTTAGGGGCGGCTTATAGTGGAAAAGAAAGGCCATATTCTTGATACTAAAGGGATTCACAGGGCGTTAATCAGGATTGCCCACGAGATATTGGAAAAAAACAGGGGGAGCGAAGGGCTTGCCCTTGTGGGAATAAGGACAGGCGGGGTGTTTCTGGCGCAGCGGATTGCCGGGATAATCTCGGAGATAGAAAAGGCTGAGGTTCCTGTTGGGATTGTTGATATAACCCTCTACAGGGACGATCTGACGATTGGAACCAATCAGCCGGTACTCAGGGGAACAGAGATCCCTTTTAATGTGGACGGTGGAAAGATAGTCATAGTAGACGATGTCCTGTATACAGGGAGGACGGTAAGGGCTGCCATTGATGCTGTAATGGAGTTTGGCAGACCCATGATGATTCAACTGGCCGTCCTGATAGACAGGGGACACAGGGAGCTTCCAATAAGAGCAGATTATGTCGGAAAGAACGTCTCAACATCCCGCAAGGAGTCTGTGAATGTTCGCCTGGTAGAAAAAGACGGAGTTGATGAAGTGACGGTTACTGAACTGTAGTGCAAAATGCAAATTGCAAATTGCAAAATGCAAAGTAGATTATTAGAATCTTAATTTTGCATTTTACACTTTGAGGTTTGCACAGGAGCGAAGCGACGTTTTATGGGTCTAAGCAAAAAAGACATACTGGACATA
>JAENJC010000115.1 GCA_016844545.1 Deltaproteobacteria bacterium
CTCCGGGATGGGTCTGGCTGACTCTGTGGCTTTAATAACTGACGGCCGATTCTCCGGCGGCACCAGAGGGCCTTGCATAGGCCACATATCACCGGAGGCGATGGAAGGAGGACCTATAGCCATAGTGAAGGATGGGGACGAGATAGAGATAGACATCCCGAACAGGAAGATAAACCTCAAGGTATCGGATGAAGAGATAAAGAAGCGTTTTGAGACATGGAAACACCCTGAGCCGAAGATAAAGACCGGCTGGCTTGCCAGGTATGCCAAGGTGGTCACATCGGCGAATACAGGGGCAGTATTAAAATAGCTTTCGATTCAAACCAAAGCCACGAGGGCGACTGGGAATAGCTTTGCAGGACATCCCTTTTTTGCAGCCGGTAGGGGGTCTGGAAGTCTCCCTCACCTCACCAAGCGATGCCTTTTCCATGTTCGATTGTGTGCGAGTGCCGGCAATTGCCTTTTTATATTCGTTTAAAAAGACAAACACCTCTTTAAATATTCTGTTGCCACAATGGGCGCACGATAAAGATTGCATAAATGCCTCCTTATTGATTGACAAAAAACCGATTAATTTTTTATCGAAGCGACATAAATTGCGACTGAAGTTGTAATTGACAACACATACAGAATTATAGCCAGTAGCACTGACATGAGATCACCCCCTTTCGTTCAGCTATTATCGTTATATCTGAGAGTGATTATATATGTGGCAGGATTAAGGGAAGATTAACGCCCCCTCAGTTTTATGAACCACACTTCCTATTTTGAGGTTTGGTATATTTAGTAGTTCTGTGATAGTATTTAGCTGCGTCGGATCTCACCTCCGGGTATGTTCTGTTGTCAGCAAAACTATGCCAGATAAGGCTGAGATTCGATGCATTTATTTAAAGCATTGCTATTACCGAATCCTAAAACACATATATAACCTATTCCAACTTTTTTAAGAAAGAGCCAATTAATTAATGTCCCATTTCAACCTAATATCCAACTTCAAACCATCAGGCGACCAGCCCCAGGCCATAGAGATGCTTTCCAAAGGGATAGAGAGTGGTCACAAGCACCAGGTTCTGCTTGGAGTGACCGGTTCCGGCAAGACCTTTACCATGGCCAACGTCATTTCCAGGGTAGAGAAGTCGACCCTTGTCATTGCGCCAAACAAGACCCTGGCGGCCCAGCTTTACACAGAGCTCAAGGAGCTGTTCCCCGAGAATGCGGTGGAATACTTCGTCTCTTACTACGACTACTACCAGCCTGAGGCATATCTTCCTGCATCCGGGACATTCATAGAAAAGGACGCACAGATAAATGACGAGATAGACAAGATGAGGCACTCCGCCACATACTCCCTCCTGGAGCGGAACGACGTGATAATTGTCGCCTCAGTCTCCTGCATTTATGGCCTGGGCTCTCCTGAGGCATACCACGGGATGCTCTTGCAGCTTACGACAGGGCAGGAGGTAAACAGGGACTCTGTTCTGAAGAAACTGGTGGAGATCCAGTACCAGAGGAACGACATAGACTTCTACCGCGGGACCTTCAGGGTCAGGGGGGATGTCATAGAGGTCTTTCCTGCCTATGAGGAGGAGAGGGCCATAAGGATCGAGCTTTTTGGCGATGATGTAGAGGCCATATCCGTTATAGATCCATTAAGGGGGAAGGTCCTTCAGAAGCTGGAGAAGGTGGCCATATACCCTGCCAGCCATTATGTCACACCCAGGGAACAGCTCAAAAGGGCCGTAGAGGCGATAAAAGAGGAGATGCATGAGAGGGTCAGGGAGTTCAAGTCCCAGAACAAGCTGATAGAGGCCCAGAGGATCGCGGAGAGGACCCTCTTTGACATAGAGATGATAGAGGAGATGGGGTACTGCAACGGAATCGAGAACTACTCCAGGCTCCTCTCAGGGAGAAATGCAGGCGACCCGCCCCCTACGCTAATTGACTATTTCCCGAAGGACTCCCTGTTCATTATTGACGAAAGCCATATCACCGTCCCTCAACTTATCGGGATGTACAGGGGGGACAGGTCGAGGAAGGAGAACCTGGTGGGGTACGGATTCAGGCTCCCGTCCGCCCTTGACAACAGGCCCCTCAGGTTTGAGGAGTTCGAGAAGCTCGTCCCGCAGATAGTCTACGTTTCCGCCACACCGGCAGCTTATGAGATGGAAAAGGCGGAAGGAAGGGTGGCAGAGCAGGTTATAAGGCCCACAGGGCTCATAGACCCGGAGATAGAGGTAAAACCCGCAAAAAACCAGGTGGACGACGTCCTGGGGGAGATAAGGGAGAGGATAAAGGGTGGTGACAGGGTGCTGGTAACCACCCTTACAAAGAGGATGGCAGAAGACCTGACTGAGTACCTTGCCGACCTCGGGATAAAGGTCAGATACCTTCATTCAGACGTGGATACGCTGGAAAGGGTGGAGATTATAAGAGACCTCAGGATGGGGAAGTTCGATGTACTGGTAGGGATAAACCTCCTGCGGGAGGGACTTGATCTTCCTGAGGTATCCCTTGTAGCCATCCTGGATGCAGACAAGGAAGGGTTCCTCCGTTCAGAGCGCTCCCTGATCCAGACCTGCGGAAGGGCTGCAAGGAATGTGAACGGCAAGGTCATTATGTATGCAGACGTGATGACCATGTCTATGAAGAAGGCGATTGATGAGACCAACAGGAGAAGGAAGATTCAGGAGGAGTACAATAGAAAGCATGGGATAACCCCCCAGACCATAAAGAAATCGATATCCGATATCCTGACCTCGGTATACGAGGCTGATTACTTCACAGTCCCCACGGTTATGGAAAAAGGGAAGGAGTATATCCCGTCCTCTGAAATGCCTAAACTCATTGCCAAGATGGAAAAGGAGATGAAGGCAGCAGCAAAGAACATGGAATTTGAACGCGCAGCAGAGATACGGGACAGGATCAAGAAGCTGAAGGAGATGGACCTGGTTGTGGGTGGGAAAGGATAAACAGCCCCGCATATTGGCGGATTGTTGAACCTAACCTTGACAATATTACCAGCCTGAACAATAATCGAACAAAATCAAGTAAACAATCTTCCTCCCCTCCCCCTTGACGGGGGAGGGTTTGGGTGGGGGTGAATTAGGTTGTAGTTTCAATGGATTGCAAGCTCGTTCCCCCTCCCCTCAATCCCCTCCCGCAAGGGGAGGGGAGGTTCCCGGATGGAGACTGTATAGGCTCCGCGCACGGCGGGCGCAAGAGAAGAATTTTTACCCAGGAGAAATCACCTTGTTTGAACAGACCTTTAAGAATATTGACGACATCCTCCACAAGGATGCAGGTTGCAGCAGCGAACTGGACTATGTAGAACAGACCTCATGGATTCTCTTTCTGAAATATCTGGATGATTTCGAGAAGGACAAGAAAACTGCGGCAGAGCTTTCGGGAAAGGCCCACGCAGGCATTATCAGCCAGGAGTACCGCTGGGAAGTCTGGGCAGCGCCAAAAGGCAAAGACGGTAAAATAGACCATCATAAGGCGCTCACCGGCGATGACCTGAAAGAGTTTGTTGACCACAAGCTGTTCCCCTATCTGAAAAAGTTCAAGACTTCAGCCGAGAGCGCCGCCACCATCGAATACAAAATCGGTGAGATATTCAGCGAGCTTAAAAACAAGATACAGAGCGGCTACAACCTGCGGGAGGTCATCAACAGGATCGACGAACTGCGCTTCCGCTCCCATGCAGAGAAGCATGAGATGTCGCACCTGTATGAAGACAAAATCAAGAACATGGGGAACGCAGGCAGAAACGGCGGAGAATACTACACACCGCGGGCGCTTATTAAAACTGTCGTGAAGGTGGTTGCTCCCACCATCGGCAACAGGGTGTATGACGGCGCGGCCGGTTCTGCGGGCTTTTTGTGTGAGGCCTTTGAATATCTCAGGACCAGCAAGAGCCTGACCACCAAAGACGCGGAGACCCTGCAAAAGAGCACCTTCTATGGCAAAGAAAAGAAGTCGCTGGCCTACATCATCGGCATCATGAACATGATCCTGCACGGTATAGAAGCGCCAAATATCGTTCATACCAACACGCTGGCCGAAAACCTGGCGGACATTCAGGAAAAAGACCGCTATGACATCATTCTTGCCAATCCCCCCTTTGGCGGCAAGGAACGCGCCGAGGTGCAGCAGAACTTCCCGATCAAGACAGGCGAAACCGCCTTTCTGTTCCTTCAACATTTCGTAAAAATCCTGAAAGCGGGCGGAAGGGCTGGCGTGGTTATTAAGAATACCTTCCTTTCAAATACGGATAATGCGTCCGTATCTCTGCGCAAACTGCTTATGGAAAGCTGTAACCTCCATACGGTGCTGGACCTTCCAGGCGGCACCTTCACCGGCGCTGGGGTCAAGACCGTGGTGCTGTTCTTTGAAAAAGGCGTGTCTACACGAAAGGTCTGGTTCTATCAGCTCAACCTGGAGAGAAACCTCGGCAAGACCAATCCACTGAATGAAAACGATCTGGCGGAGTTTGTGTGCTTGCAGAAGAGCAAGGCAGATTCAGAAAATTCATGGTCAGTGGATATTGCCCATGTGGACAAGACCACCTATGACCTTTCGGTGAAGAACCCGCATAAAAAGGATGAAGCAGCTCTGAGAGACCCAAAAGAAATTCTTGCTGAGATGAAAGAACTGGATAAAGAGAGCACCGACATTCTGAAGGCTATCAGGGCGCTGGTATGAAGAAGCATTGGGAAAT
>JAENJC010000116.1 GCA_016844545.1 Deltaproteobacteria bacterium
CTGACCGTTACACTTACGAGGATGATGTTCCCTTATCTTTTCTTTGTTGGGCTTGTGGCATTGTGCATGGGGATACTGAATTCACTCCGCCATTTCGCTGCGCCAGCTCTGTCACCTGTACTGTTAAACATATCCATTATACTGTCTGTAGTTCTTCTTGCTCCGTTCTTTAAAGAGCCTGTCATGGCCCTGGCCATAGGTGTTCTTATCGGGGGAATCAGTCAGTTGCTATTGCAACTACCCTTCCTTTGGAGGTGTGGCATACCCATTAAGCCGAGATGGAAGCCAGGACATCCTGGAGTGGTAAGGGTTGGCTGGTTGATGGCCCCGTCCATCATAGGGCTTGCAGTGACCCAGATAAACGTCCTTGTGGATACTATTGTAGCCTCTTTCCTGAAAGAGGGGACAGTTTCTTACCTTTATTATGCAGACAGGCTGCTGGAGTTCCCAATGGGGATATTCGCCATTGCCATAGCCACTGCCGTTCTTCCTGCGATGTCTGAGAAGGCTGCAAAAAACGATATGGCCGGAGTGAAGGAGACCTTTTCCTATGCCCTGAGGCTGACCCTTTTTCTGACTATCCCTGCCATGGTAGGTCTCATCGCTCTCGGCATACCTATTATATCCATCCTGTTCCAGAGAGGTTTATTCTCTTACAATTCAACTGTCGAAACATCCAGGGCCCTGTACGGGTTTGCAATCGGCCTCCCTGCCTTTGCCGGGGTCAGGATAATAGTCCCTGTATTCTATTCCATGCAGGATACAAAGACACCTGTAAAGGTGGCGTTTGTTGCCATGCTCACAAATGTAACCTGCGACCTCCTTTTCATGTATCCATTGAAACAGTTTGGTCTGTCGCTGGCTACCTCTCTTTCTGCATGTGTAAATTTCGCCATACTGGCCTATATATTAAGGAATAGGATAGGCAGGGTAGGCGCCAGGAGGATATTGGTATCAGCATCTAAGGTTATGGCTGCATCCATATTTATGGGGATTGTGGCCTATGCCATATGCATGACAAGGGATTGGGATGTTGCCGGAGAGATTCACGGCAAGTTATTGACACTTACATCCGGCATATTAGTGGGAGTATTTATATTTACACTCTCCTCATATCTTCTCAAATCAGAAGAGCTGCTCTCCATCATTTCACTGGTTAGGAACAGATACAAGAAATAGGCTCTTACCTTACCCTAACCCATCTTAATCCTTAATCTTTATCCTGCTTATCCTGTATATGGCCTGCCTGAAGCCATAGCCGGATTCCTCAATAGTTCCAACAGCCTCCAGTAAGAGACTGTAAACACTCAAAAAAACGTGCTTAGTTTATAGGCAATCCGGTTGAGGCAGTGGATTTTGTAACTCCTTTTGAGTTTTCCACAGAGTATCTAACAGGTATTTCACAGGCCTTGTGGAAAGGGTGCATACCCTATTGAAACATTAAGAGTTTTTCGACTAACTGTATACAGAAAGCTCATTTCTCTAAGGATTTCGCTATATTCCACAACTCGTCCATTTCCTCTAAAGAAGTCTCCTTGAAATCCTTACCTTTTTGAGCAAGGGTCTCCTCTATATACCTGAACCTCTTTATAAAACGGCTTATGGTCTTTCTCAGCGCCTCCTCAGGGTTTACCTCCAGGAACCGACCCACATTAACCAGTGAAAATAGAATGTCTCCCAGTTCACTCTCCATCTCTTCGGGGCTGTTCTTCTCCACTGCCTCTTCAAACTCCATGATCTCTTCCTTGACCTTTTCAAACACCTGGTCAATATGTCCCCAGTCAAAACCAACTCTGGCTGCTTTTTGAGTGATCTTGTGGGCCCTTTGCAGCGACGGCATATGGGGAGGTATGCCTGCAAGGACCGACTCTGCGTCGCCAAATACATGAGGATGACGGGATACCAGTTTGTTTATAAGCCCTTCCATGACATCGGATATATCGAAATCGCCCCTCTCCCTGGCAAGCTCCGAGTGGAAGACAACCTGCAAAAGGAGGTCGCCAAGCTCCTCTTTCAGCATCTCTGTTGAACCTTCATCTATGGCCTCAATTACCTCGTATGTCTCTTCTATCAGATAAGGCTTTAACGATTCATGGGTCTGCTCCCCGTCCCACGGGCAGCCCCCCGGCCCTCTGAGTTTTGACATCAGTTCAACAAGTTCTTCAAATCTCTTTTCCTTCATCCTTATAAATCACCGTGTCCTTCTTCCAGTTAAGGTCATCTTTTTCTGGATGATCAATATTATAATGCAGTCCCCTTGATTCCTTTCTCATCATGGCGCATTCTATTATAAGTTCCGCCACTGTGGCTATGTTTCTAAGTTCAACAAGGTCGCTGGTCAGTTTGAAGTTCCAGTAATACTCTGCGATCTCCTCCTGAATAACCTCTATCCTCCTCTTTGCCCTCTCAAGCCTCTTATCAGACCTCACTATCCCGACATAGTTCCACATGAACCTTCTTATCTCATCCCAGTTCTGGGTCACAACCACCATATCCTCGCTCTCTACCGCCCCTTTTACATCCCAGGGAGGTATGGACGGGACTGGCACAGGTTTCCTGATTTCTGAAATCGCAGAGATGGAGGCCCTGTGGGCAGTCACAGCCCCTTCAAGCAGTGAATTGGAGGCAAGCCTGTTCGCGCCATGAAGCCCTGTGCCGCCATGTCAAAACCAAAGGAAAGACATTTTTCATAAATGTTCGGGAACCTCTCCTTTACAAATCCAGCCCCCTTGTGAGTAATATCGAGGAAGACGCAGTCATCCCCGCTCTTCTTCATCTCAGTATCTATGGCCCTTGCCACTATATCCCTCGGTGCCAGGTCCGCCATTGGGTGGTAGCTCGTCATAAATGCCGTCCCGTCTTTCAGCCTGAGTATACCCCCCTCGCCCCTCACTGCCTCCGATATAAGGAAAGACTTTGCCGCAGGATTATAAAGACATGTCGGGTGGAACTGGATAAACTCCATGTTTGATATCGTTGCCCCTGCCCTGTAAGCTGCTGCGATCCCGTCCCCTGTCGCAACATCAGGGTTGGATGTATAAAGATAGACCTTTCCGGCTCCACCTGTTGCCAGGACGGTCGCCTTTGCAATAAAGGTGTGGATCTCCTTTGTGGTATTGTCTAAGGCATATGCCCCATAACACCTGTTCCCGTTCTTTCCAAAGAACTTGGCATGGGTGATGAGGTCAATAGCGATATGTCTTTCATAAAAGGTTATATTGGGGTTTTTATCGGCAGCTTCGATGAGAGCTCTTTCTATCTCCCTCCCTGTGATATCCGACGCATGGACTATCCTCCGGCTCGAATGCCCGCCTTCTATCCCAAGGTCAAACTCCACCCCTTCCCTGTTCTCCCTCATGGTGAATCTTGCCCCCAAGGAGACAAGCTCTCTTATCCTTTCAGGCCCTTCTTTAATCATTACCTCAACCACATCCTCGTGGCACAGCCCCCCCCCTGCCTGTAAGGTATCCTTTATGTGGGCCTCAAATGAATCCTTAACGCTGAATACGGATGCAATCCCCCCCTGGGCATATACAGTGGCGGACTCGGACTTCTCTCTCTTTGTCACAATGGCCACACTCCCATGCTCAGCAGCAGTTAAGGCAAATGAAAGGCCTGCAATACCGCTCCCTATCACTAAAAAGTCCGTCTTAATCTCCATAGTCGAAGAGGTTATGATATTTAAGGGCAGGTGTCAATAATATTGACTTGAAGACGGCATCAAAATGGGATAAATTAAAAATATGCCTGACAATGCAAAAATACTCGTTGTTGATGACACCGCCACAAATCAGGAGATACTGAAGTGGGCCTTTGAGAAAGGAGGCTTTCAGGTAATACAGGCCTATGACGGGATGGCGGCGCTGGATATGGTTAAAAAGGAGCGGCCTGCACTTATGATGCTGGACATCATGATGCCGAAGATGGACGGGATAGACGTTCTCAAGCGGGTAAAAATCATGGACCCTGATCTACTGGTAGTAATGATGACTGCCCACGGATCTGAACAGATCGCAGTTGAGGCCATGAAGTTAGGCGCCGATGACTATCTCACAAAACCTTTCCATCCAAAGGATGTAACCGCCCTTGCAAACAAGCTGATAAAGGAGAGGGCTGTAAGACTGGAAAACCTTAAACTTAAGGAACAGATTGAGAGGGCAGAGAGGTATCTGGCCCATCTCGTTGACAGCGTTAATGAGGCAATCATTTCAACGGATTTAAACGGTAAAATCCTGTCCTTCAATAAGGCTGCAGAAGGACTTTGGGGTATGCACAGTGAAAATATAGTAGGGAAAGGGATTGAGGATCTCTTTTTTAAGGGGAAGAACCCCCATTATGTAGAGAAGATACTTGAAGAGACCAAGGAGAAAGGGACCTTCGAGGGTGAATTCCTGTTCCTCAGGGTTGACGGAACGACATTCCCTGGACACTTGAATACATCAATCGTAAAGGCGGAAGAGACCAGAAGAGGGTTTGTAGCGGTTGTGAGAGACCTCACTGTAGAAAGACACCTCCAGCAGCAGCTTGTAGAGTCTCAAAAGCTGGCATCCCTTGGAAAGGTGGTGGAAGGCGTAGCCCATGAGGTTAGAAACCCTTTGTTGTCAATAGGAGGCTTTGCAAGAAGGATCAATAAGCAGACGGAGGAAGGGGCTCCTACTAAAAAGTATCTCAATGCCATCATCAAGGATGTGGAGAGGCTTGAAAAGATGGTCAATGACATAGAAGGTTATGTCAGCTTCTTAAAGCTTAATAAACTGTCCTATGATGCCCTTGATATCACTGCGCTATTCAAGAACCTGCTGGAGGAGTTCAAGGAGCGTATGGCCTCAGCCAAGGTAACAGCATCTCTTAATCTGTCTCCCAGCCTCCCGACTATCTATGCAAACGAGGTTTATATAATAGAAATGTTCTCCTGTATTATTGAAAACGCCATAGAGGCAATGCCTGACGGCGGAAAGATCTATATAACTATCAAGGTGGAAAACAACTATCTTGTCACAGAAGTTGCTGACACTGGTATAGGCATACCGAAAGGTAAAGAGGATGAGATATTCAACCCGTTCTTCACCTCCAAGATGTCAGGCACAGGGCTCGGACTCACCAAATGTCACATGATAGTGAGCGACCACAAGGGTTATATAAGGCTCAACAGCACCCCCGGAGAGGGTACGGTATTTACGATAGGGCTTCCCGTAGAACGCAGGCAGCCGGTTATGTTGTAATCTTATGAACAGACGATAGATCACGTGACATTTGTTTATTCGTGAGTTTAGTGTTCAACTATTGATTCCTGGAGGTACGCCAATGGATGAGAAAAGTATAGAAGTCCACATGCACGAGGAAAGGGTCATAATACCCGATCCAGAGTTCAGCAAGAAGGCACACATAAAGAGCATGGCGGAGTACCAGGCCTTATATGATAAATCTGTGAAAGACCCTGACGGCTTCTGGGCGGAGCAGGCAAACATCTTGGACTGGAGCAAGAAGTGGGACAGGGTCTCGGAATGGAACTTCGATAAGCCTGAGATAAAATGGTTTATAGGTGGAAAGCTGAATGTAACAGAAAACTGCATAGACAGGCACCTCAAGACCTGGAGAAGGAACAAGGCAGCCATCATATGGGAAGGGGACGACGGCAGTTACAGATCCTTTACATACCAGCAGCTTTCTTATGAGGTAAACAGGTTTGCCAATGTCCTTAAGAAGAAAGGGATCAAAAAAGGGGACAGGGTAACCATATATCTCCCTATGATACCTGAGCTTGCCATATCGATGCTGGCCTGCGCCAGGATAGGGGCCATCCACAATATCGTGTTCGGCGGCTTCAGCGCCCCCTCCCTCCGGGACAGGATAAGGGACTGCACGTCAAAGCTCGTTGTAACCGCTGACGGAGGCATGAGGGGCGGAAAGTATGTCACCCTCAAACATAACTGCGATGAGGCCCTGCTCGAATGCCCCAGCGTGGAGCAGATGATAGTTGTAAAAAGAGTGGACGGCAAAGTAGAGATGAAGACCGGCAGGGACACATGGTGGGATGATGAGATGAAGGCGCCTGATATCACATCAAACTGTGAGGCTGAGCCTATGGATGCGGAAGACCCCTTATTTATCCTTTACACCAGCGGAAGCACAGGGAAGCCCAAGGGAGTGCTGCACACAACAGCGGGATATCTTCTCTTTACTGCGCTGACATTTAAGTGGATATTCGACTACAGGGAAGAGGACATACATTTCTGCACAGCAGACATAGGATGGGTTACAGGCCACAGCTATATAGTATACGGCCCCCTTGCCTGCGGAGCAACAACTCTAATGTTTGAAGGCGTCCCCACATATCCCCACCCGGACAGGTTCTGGGAGATTGTGGACAAGCACAAGGTGAACATCTTCTATACAGCCCCAACAGCCATAAGGGCGCTGATGAGGGAGGGGGAGGACTGGGTAAAGAGACATGACCTGAGCAGCCTGAGGCTTCTGGGTTCCGTTGGTGAACCGATAAACCCGGAGGCATGGATATGGTATCACCAGATCGTTGGTAAAGGGAAACTCCCTATTGTAGACACATGGTGGCAGACAGAAACAGGCGGGATACTCATAACGCCCCTTCCAGGCGCAATGTCTCTAAAACCGGGCTCTGCAACAAGGCCTTTCCCCGGAGTGGTTCCAAAGGTGCTGAAAGAGGACGGCACTGAGGCTGGTGTGGATGAAGGGGGATACCTCGAGGTTTACTTCTCAAGGTTCCCTGGAAAATACTTTACTGGTGACGGGGCCAGGGTGGACAAGGACGGAGACTTCTGGCTCATGGGGAGGATAGACGACGTCCTCAACGTTTCCGGCCACAGACTTGGAACTGCTGAGATAGAGAGTACTCTTGTATCTCACCATGCAGTAGCTGAATCGGCTGTTGTTGGTTATCCCCATGAAATAAAGGGAGAAGGGATATATGCGTTCGTCGTTCTCAAGGATATAGTAAAGCCTTCAGATGCCCTAAAAAAGGAGCTGGAAGGGCATGTAAGGTCGCTGATAGGCCCAATTGCCAAACCCGACAAGCTCCAGTTTGCTCAGGGACTACCAAAGACCAGGAGCGGAAAGATAATGCGCCGTATCTTAAGAAAGATAGCCAGCGGGCATATAGAGGAGGTCGGGGATATATCAACCCTTGCAGACCCATCGGTGGTGGAGTTGTTGTTGAAGGAAAGGTTATAAGATTATAATCGGAGGGTCAGGTTTAACTTTTTACTGCTCTACCCTCTCTATCTGCAACAACAACCTTTATTTCTTGATTTCTCATCCATGTATCGCACGCAACCTGAAGCTGGAGGGAGTTCCTTGTTGTTGCCTTAATTAGGCCGGAACCCGTGTCTTTCTTCCCTTCTACCAGGGCCGACACTTCTTCCCCCACAAACCTACCCATAAACTCTCTCTTTTTTTCTTCGGACATCTCCCTGAGCAACACACACCTTTTCTTTATGGTATCTGGATGGACATGCTTGAGGAACAGGGCGGCAGGCGTCCCCTTCCTCTTTGAATAAGGGAATACATGCAGATAGCTTACAGGAAGCCGCTTAAGGAGATTGTAGGTGTTTAAGAACTCCCCCTCCCCTTCGCCGGGAAACCCCACAATAACATCCACACCTATCCCGACATCCGCTACCTTGCTGAGAACCTTTTCGATGACCGATGCAAAGAACGAGGAGGTATATCCCCTGTTCATGGCCTTGAGTATCTTATCGTCGCCGCTCTGTAAAGGTATGTGGAGGTGATTGCAGACTGCGGAAGAGGTTGAAAGGAACTCTATGAATTCGTCTGTAATCTCTGTAGGCTCCAGAGAGCTTATCCTCACTCTGAGCTTCGGGAACTCCTTATCAATTGTTTTTGCCAAAGACAAGAGGTCTGTAGCCGGGCTCAGGTCTTCACCGTAGTATCCGAGATGGATGCCGGTAAGGACAACCTCTTTGTATCCCTCATCAACTAGCCTTTTAAGGCCATCCATGACATCGGTTTGGCTTACACTCCTGCTCCCGCCTCTTGCATAAGGGACGATGCAATATGAGCAGAAGGCGTGACATCCTTCCTGAATCTTCAAGAAGGCCCTTGTATGACCGGTAAAGGTCGATACCTTGAACCCCTTTACTTCTCTCTCTTTTAAGATATCGGTTGTGATGATCTTTGTTTGTAGGGGCATCCCTTGTGGGTGCCCTGTTTGGGCTGGTGCAAGACCCGCCCCTACATCTGCCCCCAGAATTGCTACTATATCGATCTTACCTGTATTCCCGATGACATAATCAACGCCCTCAATCCTCGCTACTTCATCAGGGCTGACCTGGGCATAACAGCCGGCAACAATAACCTTCGCATCGGGGTTCTGCCTCTTGGCCCGCCTTATGAGCTGCCTTGACTGGAAATCGCTTTTGTGGGTAACCGTGCAGGTATTTATGATATATACATCGGCCTGATCAGAAAAATCGGTAAGGCGGAACTCTCCCTGTTTCAGGGACTCTTCCATTACTGCGGAGTCGGTCTGGTTTGTCTTACACCCAAGGGTTGTAATCGCAACGGTCTTCATCGATTTTATAGCTTATCTTAATCCGAGTCTCGTCAGTACAATGCCAAGATACTTGTTCAGCGGGCTTTGTCTCTTTAAAGGGGGAATGACCGGGGGTTTCCTCATTCCGAGCCCAACCAGTTCATCGACTATCTCTCTATTTTCTTCATGGGTCAGGCCTTCTCTTAATAGCCGCATTGCCTCAGTTTTTTGTCCGTTAAGGATATATACCCTGCCGAGGTTGAGATAGTGAACTGGATTTTCAGGCTCTTCCTTCAATGCCTCTTCGCATATAGATATCGCCTTCTTAAACTGTCCCCGCTCCCGAGCTATACAAAAGGCAAGGTAAGAGCGGTTTGTCGGGTTATTATTCAACTGTGTTGCCTTCTCAAAAAAAACAAGGGCAGAGACCATATTCCCGTTCTTGATGGCCTCAACACCTTTAGTAAATAGCTTCTCTGCCTCGCTCACTTAGACCTCAGCCTCATAGTTTCTGTTTACCAACATATAAGTCCTTATAACATAGTTCACAGTTTTTTATCAAGCACAAGATGCTTACGCCTAAGATAGAACCATGCGTTAAATCCACATAACAGTGACGTCAAGATAGCTATTAAGTGACGAGGAAGTTCAATGTATATCATCTTTTCCATGTAATAGATGATGAATGACCCCACATAATTAGATGCAGGGTCGTGTCTTGCCCTGGCCCAGACCTCAATATAGGTCAGGGGACAGTAGAAGTTAAAGACCTCAATGATAAAAGCAAAGATAAGACCTGAGAGATGAATAATCTTTACAGCCCTGTTTCTCCTCCCCCAGACTGCGCCAGATATAAGAAACAGTATCCAGAGGAAATGAATCAGGACAACGGCATCTGCAATCAATCTGTAAAACATAACCCACCATACGTTTAGGACGCTGATTTTCGCCGATATGCACAGATTTAAAATCTTAAAAATCTGCGTTCATCTGCGTCCAATAATATTTTCTTCACAAAGGGCTTGCAATCATTACGCCTCTGTCAGATAATTAGCCAGAGTTACCATGAATCTGCGAGGTAAAATGCCCTTCCATGACCTTAGAGAGTTTATATCATTCCTTGAAAAGCGCAATCTCCTTGTCCGCATAAAGGGAGAGGTGGATCCGAAACTGGAGGTAACGGAGATACTGAACCGTCTCCTTGCTACAAAGGGGCCAGCCGTTATATTCGAGAATGTGAAGGGGTCGAAGATCCCCATTGTGGCCAACATATTTGGGACGGTCGAGAGGGTTGCAATGGCCATGGAT
Source organism: Deltaproteobacteria bacterium (assembly GCA_016844545.1). Taxonomy (GTDB): domain Bacteria; phylum Desulfobacterota; class JAENJC01; order JAENJC01; family JAENJC01; genus JAENJC01. The sequence continues at coordinate 9,836 of JAENJC010000116.1, forward strand.
ACGACTCCGGCAGGCCTCACTGAGATCGGAGAATTCCTTGCTTCAGTTAAGCAGCCCAAACCGCCCAAGGGGATAGTGGAGGCTATAAAAAAGCTCCCATTCTACAAACAAATGCTCTCCCTTACTCCTAAAACAGTGAGGCATGGCGAATGCCAGGAGGTTGTCCTCGAAGGAGATGATGTAGACCTGACGAAGTTCCCTATCCTTCACTGCTGGCCAGGTGATGCTGCGCCTCTGATTACATGGCCGTTGGTTATTACTAAAGGACCTGAAGGTGAGCCTTTCAATGTCGGTGTCTACAGGATGCAGGTGATCGACAGAAACAGGACGATCATGCGCTGGCTCTCCCATCGTGGAGGCGCTCTGCATTACAGGGAGTGGATGAAGATAAATAAACCTATGCCTGTGGCAGTCGCTATAGGAGGAGACCCTGGGACAATAATGGCCGCAGTAACTCCTGTGCCCGAGGATATAAGCGAGTTTCACTTTGCCGGGCTTTACAGGAAGAAGGCCCTTGAGCTTGTTCAGTGCAAAACAGTTGACCTGAAGGTCCCTGCATCTTCGGAGATAGTCCTGGAAGGTGAGATACACCCTGGAGAGTTTGCCCCGGAAGGGCCTTACGGAGACCATACAGGATACTACAACCCTGCTGAGCCGTTCCCTGTATTCAAGGTGAACTGCATCACCCACAGGAGAGACCCTCTTTACCTCACTACTGTTACAGGCAGGCCTCCGAGGGAGGATGCGGTAATAGGGGTTGCATTGAACAAGATATTTGTACCCCTTCTCAGGCAGTCTTTCCCGGAGGTAGTTGACTTCACCCTCCCAATGGAGGCGGTATCTTACAGGATAGCCATTGTATCCATAAAGAAGAGCTATCCCGGCCATGCCAAGAGGATAATGATGGGGCTCTGGGGATTTTTAAAACAGTTCCTTTATGTTAAATACATCATCGTAGTTGACCCGGACATAGACGTGAACAACTGGAACGACGTCATTTGGGCCATCTCCACCAGGGCCGATCCCTCAAGGGACATAACGATAATTAACGACACCCCTATAGACTACCTCGACTTCGCATCCCCCAAGGACGAGCTTGGCGGGAAGATGGGGATAGACGCCACAAACAAGATAGGCTCGGAGACGACCAGGGAGTGGGGTACGAGGCTTGAGATGTCGTCTGATATAATTGAAAAGGTGACAAAAAGATGGAAGGAGTTGGGGCTGGGGTAAATGGACAACACAACAATAATAGGCTCTATAGCTGCATTTTTTACAACCATCGCATATATTCCGCAGGCCTTCAAGGTGCATAAGACAAGACATACGAGGGACCTGTCAATATGGATGCTCGGGATACTGACGTCAGGAATATTTCTGTGGACGATTTACGGCGTCCTTATGAG
>JAENJC010000117.1 GCA_016844545.1 Deltaproteobacteria bacterium
CCCCTCTTTTCATCTCCCTGTAACCCCTTAACCACAGGCCACAGAGAAGAAATAAGACAACACAGATAAATATCGCCTTACTTTAAATAAATAATGCCCACCGATTTTCACATATAATTGCTGTAGTCTAAATCTGCGTAATCTGTGAAATCTGCGGAAAAAGTTCTATATATTCTGGGTAAGGATTTTTGTAATTCCGATTTTGGTTAATCTACCAAAAGGGATAGTGCTTGACAAGTGATTTCAAAAATGGCCTTAGATTCATGGTTTTTCTATTGACCTTCTCAGTAAAATCAGTTATTTAATAAGGTTCAAAATTCAATCAAATCGGGAAGGGTAAAAAGTAACTATGGAAGAGACAAATGAACTTATAAAAGAGAGAAAAAAGAAGGTTGCAGAAATGGTTGAGAAAGGGATAAACCCTTACCCCAACGACTTCAAACCGTCCCATACAACGGCAGATTTGATGGACAGATTTGGCAACGCTAAAGCGGAGGAGCTGGCAGGCGTGAGCGAAATCTTCTCCCTTGCCGGAAGGATCATGTTTATCAGGAACTTCGGAAAAGCGGCATTCATCCAGATCCAGGACAGGAATGGTAGGATTCAGGGATTTGTCCAGAAAAATGTCATAGGCGAAGAGGCCTTTGAACAGTTTAAGAAGTTTGATATAGGAGACATTGTTGGATTTGAAGGCAAGCCGTTCAGGACAAAGACAGGGGAGCTGACTGTTAATGCTGATTTTATAAGGCTTTTGACCAAATCCTTAAGACCCCTCCCTGAGAAGTGGCACGGCCTTACCGATGTTGAGACAAGATACAGGCAGCGCTACGTGGACCTTATGATAAACCCGGACGTGAAGGATGTCTTCAAAAAAAGGGGCCGGATTATACAGCTTATGAGGGAGTACCTGACAAAAAAGGATTTTATGGAGGTGGAAACCCCCATGATGCAGCCAATCCCTGGAGGGGCCGCAGCAAAGCCGTTTACAACTCATCACAACGCCCTCAAGATGGACCTGTTTCTCAGGATAGCACCTGAACTCTATCTGAAGAGGCTTGTGGTAGGAGGGATTGAGCGGGTCTTTGAGATCAACAGGAACTTCAGGAACGAAGGTATATCTGTGCAGCATAACCCGGAATTTACAATGCTGGAGTTTTACATGGCCTACACCACTTATGACGATATGATGAATATTACAGAGGAGATGTTCTCGTCTATTGCAAAAGATATCTGCGGGACCACCGTCATTGAATACCAGGGACAGAAGATAGACCTCACTCCGCCGTGGGAAAGGCTCTCTGTAAAACAGGCCATTGTTAAATACGGCAATGTAGACCCTGCCATCCTTGAGAACAGGGAGAGCGCCCTGGCCCATGCAAAGAAGATCGGGATAGAGGTGAAGGGGGATGAGTCGCTGGGGAAGATACTCACTGAGCTGTTTGACGCCCTGGCAGAGAAGAAACTGATCCAGCCTACCTTTATAACAGAGTACCCGACCGAGATATCTCCCTTGTCAAGGAAGAACGACAAGGACCCCTCTATAGTGGACAGGTTTGAGCTGATGATCGCGGGAAGGGAGATGGCTAACGCATTCTCTGAGCTGAACGACCCTGTTGACCAGAAGGAAAGATTCATGAAGCAGGTGGAGGCCAAGGATGCAGGTGATGAAGAGGCTCACCTTATGGATGAAGACTATATAAGGGCCCTTGAATACGGCATGCCTCCTACAGCTGGGGAAGGAATAGGTATAGACCGCCTCGTGATGCTACTTACGGATTCGGCCTCCATAAGGGATGTAATTCTCTTCCCTCACATGAGAGCGGAAAAATAGACAAGGGACTGTCCCCGGATTATCAGGAGAAACTTTGAAGCTGCCCTACGAGCTCTTTATCGGCCTCAGATACCTGAAGGCAAAGAGGAAACAGACATTCATATCCATCATCACCTTCATATCCATGGCAGGCGTGATGGTCGGAGTTATGGCCCTGGTCATAGTCCTGTCAGTTATGGCCGGATTCCAGGAAGACCTTAGGGCAAAGATACTCGGTACTACCTCACACATACTTGTGATGAAGTTCGGCAAAGGGATGGAAAATGCCGATGAGGTGATCAATAAGGTCAAGGCCGTGCCGCATGTGGTTGCAGCCTCGCCATTCATATACAATCAGGTCATGCTGACGTCCGAGACCGGGGTAAGCGGCGCCGTTGTGAGAGGGATAGAGCCAGAGACAGCCATAACTGTTACAGATATTGCAAAAAATATCAAGGAAGGGAATCTTTCCGCTGTCTCGCAGAAGAAGAAGGACAAAAACGGCATTGAAGTCCCGGGAGCAGTGATCGGTAAGGAACTGGCCAGGAACCTTGGGCTTTTCCTTGGAGATTACATTAACGTCATATCTCCTCTGGGCACCGTAACTCCCATGGGGATGGTACCTAAGGTGAAGAGGTTTCAAATCGAAGGCGTATTTGATTCGGGGATGTATGAATACGACTCTTCCTTGATATATGTATCTCTTAAAGAGGCCCAGTCTTTCTTCGAACTGGGGAATATGGTCACAGGGATTGAGGTAAGGACAGACGATATTTACAGGGCAAGGGAAATCGGCAAGGAGATACAGGGTTCCCTCGGTTATCCCTTCTGGACAAGGGACTGGATTGAGATGAACAAAAATCTTTTTGCAGCCTTGAAACTTGAAAAAATAGCCATGTTTGTTATCCTTGCCCTTATTGTCCTCGTGGCTGCATTTAACATCATCAGCACCCTGATCATGGTGGTCATGGAGAAACAGAAGGACATTGCCATCCTTAAGGCCATGGGTGCGACATCCCGCAGCATAATGAAGATATTTGTTATCGAGGGAACGGTCATCGGAACAGTTGGGACTGCTCTTGGCCTCTTTGGGGGTTACGTATCATGCTTCCTTCTTGCAAAGTACAAATTCATAGAGCTGCCAGGAGACGTTTATTATATATCTACACTACCCGTTAAGATGGAGCCGATGACATTGCTTATAGTTTCTGTAGCTGCGCTTGGGATAAGCTTTATCGCCACGATCTATCCGGCGTATCAGGCAGCGAGACTTGACCCTGCTGTGGCCCTCAGGTATGAATAAGAACCCTGAGATTATTTGTAGAAACATGGCTTCAGCCATGTTAACAGGTCTAAAGACCTGTTTCTACAGCTACACCTGTTTTTTGAGGAGATAAAGATGGCTGAAGACAAATCGGCATTAGTGGATAAAATCCAGAAGCTCACTATCAAGGGTGAGTGGGATAAGGTCCTCCTGGAACTGCAGAAACTAAATATCATCCTAAGCGGTAAAGACCTGAGGGTAAGGATGAAGATAGCAGAGGCATTGGCCAGGATAGGGAAGACAGACGATGCAGTCAAGGAATATATGACTGTGTCAGATTCTTATGCAGAGAGCGGTTTTACGGTTCAGGCGATAGCCGTAAATAAATTGATCGTTAAACTTGACCCTTCAAAAGCAGATGTCCACAAGAAGCTTGCTGAGGTTCATACAGATAAAGGCTTTGCCCAGGCAATGGTCTCAAAGGAACAAGCGGCTGCAACAGTGGAAGAGGAGAAGGGTACGGGGAAAAAGCCGTCCGTCCCAAGAACACCGCTATTTTCAGACCTCACTGCAGATGAACTTGCCTATGTATCTGAACAGGTTGAAGTCCTCCAGGTTCAGGCAGGTTCCACTCTATTCAAGGAGGGGGACCCGGGGGACTCACTTTTCATCATAACCCACGGGGAGATAAATATCCTCAGCCAAAACTCGAAAGGGGAAGAGGTTGAGGTGGCAAGGCTGAATAATGGGGACTTCTTCGGAGAATTTGCATTCTTCTCAAACTCCAAAAGACAGGCTGACGCAGTGGCATCTTCTGAAACCGAACTGCTGGAGTTGACAAGGGAGACCCTTATTGACGTCACACAGAAATACCCAAGGGTAAAGGAAGTTCTGATAAGCTTTTACAAAAACAGGGTTGTAGACAAGTTGATGGTAACCTCGCAACTGTTCAGGAGCCTCGGCCCAAAAGATCGTATGCAGATACTGCAAAAACTCTCCTACCAGACCTTTGAACCTGGGGCATTGATTATCCAGGAGGGTTGCACTGGAGATTATCTCTACCTTATAAAAAGCGGGGGGGCAGACATAACGACCTGGAGGGATGACCAGGAGATGCTTCTGGCGACCATTGGAGAAGGAGAGTTTTTCGGAGAGATTTCACTGGTAACAGGCACACCTAGAACTGCATCAGTAAGGGCAAGAACAGCTATGGAGACAATGAAACTTTCCAAGGCTGACCTTGATGAAGTGGCAAACAGATACCCTAATGTGAAAAAGGTTATTGATGACATGATAAAGAAGAGGGTTGAAGATACCATAAAGATAGTTCTCGACATGAATACGCTGTGGAAGACGGGGCTGGTGTAAATACCAGTTAGGAGTGGAGGAAGATTCAGATAGAACCCCTAATAGAAGTTAAAGAGATTTATAAGTCTTATGGCCTGCCCGATAAAAAGGTGGATGTCCTTAAAGGATTAAGCCTAACGGTAAATCGTGGACAGAAGCTGGCCATAGTTGGCGCATCCGGCACTGGTAAGAGTACCCTTCTTCACATACTTGGGACCATTGACAGGCCTCTGTCAGGAGAGGTTCTTTATGAAGGAATGATCCCCTTTACCCTTAACGATACT
>JAENJC010000258.1 GCA_016844545.1 Deltaproteobacteria bacterium
CCGCAAGACCTACTACTATGTTTAACCCCAATGCAAGGACGATGTATATTCCAGCAATAATAGCGATGTCTATGGAATAGCGGTTAAGGGTGAAGGGGAGCAGGCTCAGAATGAGTAGAATGACTCCCATACTCAGCCTGCTGTCAATCTTTTTGGCCCTGTTGTTAAAACTTTCGATCCTATTTCCCCATATATTCAGTAGATACGCAATGCGTTGCGTATCTGCAACTCTAACAAATACGGTGCAAATAAGGAGAGCTGCTCCGAGTTTAAGCGACCCTGAGATGCCAAGAAAGGGGAGGGTTAGGAGGACAAACCAAGCTGGAATGAGGATATAACTCAACATCTAAACCTTCTCATGAAGATTCTCTCCCAGAAGACCTGATGGCTTGAAGATAAGGACGAGTATAAGTATGCCGAACGAAAATACATCTTTATATTCCGAGGATATGTATCCGGCTCCGAACGATTCTACAAGACCAAGGACTATCCCTCCAAGCATGGCGCCGGGGATGCTGCCTATCCCTCCCAATACTGCGGCGGTAAATGCCTTAAGTCCTGCCACATAACCCATGTAAAAGTTGATAAGACCGTAGTGCATGGCTATCATCATTCCACCGGCAGCGGCAAGGCCTGAGCCGATTATGAAGGTCGCTGAAATAACTTTGTCCACATTGATTCCGAGGAGGGACGCCATCTTCTTGTCCTGGGCTGTGGCCCGCATGGCAGTCCCAAGTTTTGTTCTGGTGATGAAGAGGTTGAGTATAATCATAAGGACAACAGATGTCATCATTATGAATATCTGAAGATTACTGACAGTGGCGTTCCCTATGGTAAAACCGCCGGATAAGATAGAAGGGAACACCTTGTCCTTCGCCCCCTGAGAAAGCATCACATAGTTCTGAAGGAATATGGAGACACCAAGTGCAGTAATCAGAGGAGACAACCTCGGCGCATGGCGTAGAGGTCTGTAGGCGATCTTCTCAATGGTATAGCCGTATGCCGACGAATAGACGATGGATAGGATAAAGGTAAGTATAATCGAAAGGGGAAGATTGCTTGCGGTAAGTCCCATTAGGGTGAATATCCCGAAGAATATTACCCCCAGATAAGCCCCTATCATGTATATCTCGCCGTGGGCGAAATTAATAAGCCCAAGGATACCATAAACCATGGTATATCCAAGGGCGATCAGTGCATAGACGCTGCCGACTGTAAGGCCGTTTATTAGTTGTTGGAGAAACATCTATTTCGTTATCTGCTCCCACTTTCCGCCCTTTACCTGCCAGATAACATAGGGGGATAGCTTCACATCACCTTTTTCATCGAACTCTATGGTTCCCAAGGCCCCATCATATTTAGTCTTATGAATGGCCTCAGAAATCTTTTCCCCGTCAGTGCTATTGGCATCCTTTATCCCATGTAACAGGATGTTTGCCGCCACATAGCCATAAACTGAGTAGGGGCCAGGCTTGCCGTGTTTTTTGGTGTATGTCCGCACAAAACCTGTTGCGGAAGGTATTTTATTGACGTCAGGGGCAAAGGTCGCATATGTTCCCTCCGCATCTGCACCTGCAATATTAAGGAATTCGTCCCCAATCACCCCGTCACCGCTCATAAGTGGAGCTTTTATACCTAACGCTCTGGACTGCTTTACAAGAAGGCCTCCTTCTGGATATATTCCGCCAAAATATATCAGGTCAGGGTTCCCGGTCTTCACACGTCAGCCAACCCCTGGCCGTAGGTGGTCTTATCATGGAGTATGGCCACACTTTTCGCCTTCAGATCATTTATGACAAACTCCGCCGCCTTCTTAATATACCTTTGAAGTTCTGTTCAGTTAACTGAGGATTTGTAGAACCGTGGGTTATCATCGGAATCTTTTGGTCATTATAAATCCTTGAGGCAGGAAGAGAACATGAAGAGTTAAAATGCCCCACCATCCCTGCAATGCCCTCGTTCACCATCTTGTTCGCAACAGAAACTGCCTGTTTAGGATCATGCTGGTCGTCTCCGACAACAAGTTCTATCTTCTTTCCCAGGACCCCTCCCTTCATGTTCCACTCTTCAACTGCGAGTTTTACACCGTTCTGCTGGTCCTGGCCGAATGCGCTCTGATCACCCGTCATCGGCCCGGCAGTCCCTATCTTTATAACATTTGCAATAGGCTCCTCACCTTTCTTGCATCCAAAAACTGTAAGGCCAGTAAGGATTAAGAGAGGCAAGATTTTGAAATATGATGATTCCGACATTTTGGAGACCTCCTTGTTATAAGAGTTTTAAGTCAATAACCCTCAAACCTCTGTTGATCCATGACCTCTAAGGGTTTAGATTAGTGATTTTATAAAGGGTTGTCAAGGTAAAGATTTGGATGAAACCTCTTACACTTTTGACAACAAAGGGTGGCGCTGTTATAGTTAAGCATAAGGAGTGGTTATGGCAAAGGGTAAGATACTGGTTGTTGATGACAGCATGTTAAGCAGGGTCTTCTGCAAAGACATCCTTATTGAAGATGGCTATGAAGTAAAGACAGCATCTACAGGAATAGATGCCCTTGAAATGATAGAGCAGGACGGCTTCGACCTTGTAGTGACAGACCTTGTCCTCCCTGATATAAACGGTGATGAGGTACTGAAGAGGGCAAAGCAGATGGAAGCGACAACAAGCTTTATTATCATGACTGCATATGCCTCTATCGATACAGCGGTAGAGTGCCTGAAAAGCGGCGCATCCGATTACCTGACAAAACCTTTGAACCCTGAAGAATTCAAGATACTTGTAAATCGCACTATTGAGCAGAAGAGGCTCTTTGAGGAAAATATCGGGCTGAAGAAGCTCTTGAAGCTATATGAGGTCAGTAGACTGATTTCGTCATGCCTTGATTATGACCGGTTTTATGAGATATTGCTTGATTCTCTTCTTCAGGTGCCTGGAGGCTCGATCGGAGTTGCCGTTTTTTCTCCCAAGGAAGGGTCTCCTTTGATTCTGATGGCATGGAGGGGAAGTAGTAGAGAGACTACTGCCAAGGAGATGGCAGACAACCTTATAAAGAGGTACCTTTCGTGCCCCGATATTCTTACTGAAGTGACTTTTATACCCCAGCCAGAGGATGTCTTTGGAAAGGGGCCTTTACTTGTAATTCCTATTAAAAGCAAAGGGGAGATTGCCGGGTATGTGGCCATTTTCAAATCCCCAGGTGACCAATATACCGGCACTGATATAGATAATGCCTCCTTCATATCTGAACAGGCTTCCTTGACACTTGATAATGTGCACCTTTACAACCATGCCAAGGATCTTATCTATATCGATGAGCTTACCAGGCTTCATAACGTAAGGTATATGGAGGAAGCCCTGCCAAATGAAATAAGGAGGGCAAAGCGTTATTACGGTCACAGTATCGGGAACAAGGTCCTTTTCGAGGTCGCTCAGGTCTTAAAGAAAAGTGTCAGAGATATAGATATTGTCATAAGGTATGGCGGAGATGAGTTCACGATCCTCCTAATCGAGACCCCTCCAACCGGGGCAATGATCATAGCAGACCGCATAAGGGCTTCAATAGAGGGGAGGAACTTCCTGTCGGAAGAAGGCATGGCAATAAAGCTCACAGCGACCCTGGGAATTGCCTCATTCCCGGAGCATGCCATGGACAAGGAGACCCTTACCCTTCTTGCAGACAAGGCCATGTACAAGGGGAAAGCCGCTTCCAGAAACGTGGTAAGCATCGCAAATAATGAGACCAGCCACTGAGTGCTAACCTTTAATATCCTTGACTCCAAACCCGATGTCCAGTTAAAATCCATCCATATTTGAAGCTTCAGGTAGCTGAGGGAACTATGGTCTATGCGAAAGAGGTCAGGAAGGTCCTATGGATAACTCTCCTTTTAAACATTTCAGTTGCAGCTGCAAAGATAGTGTATGGCTTTATCACCAATGCTCACAGCATGAAGGCCGACGGTTTTCACTCCCTGTTTGACGGGGCATCCAATGTCATAGGTCTTATAGGAATGTGGCTCTCTGCAAAGCCTCCGGATGGAAGACATCATTACGGCCATAAGAAATTTGAGACTATGGCAACCATCGGGATAGCGACACTTCTTTTTTTGACCTGCATCGAGATACTTAAGGGGGCTTTTGAAAATATTTTGAACCCCATCCCCCCGGAGGTAACGGAGCTCAGCTTTGGCATAATGGTATTTACAATGGGGGTCAACATATTTGTGACTACTTATGAGGGGAGGAGGGGGAGGGCCCTGAAGAGCGATTTCCTGATAGCCGATGCGAAGCACACAATGAGTGATCTTATCACATCATCTGCCGTTCT
>JAENJC010000118.1 GCA_016844545.1 Deltaproteobacteria bacterium
AAGATGGCAGGGCACTCATGTGCCGCAGTTTCCGGGGCGTATATGGTGACGGTAAAGGCGTTAAAGGCGCTTTATGGTGACGATATCCCGGTAAGAAGCCAGATAACGGTGTTAATAAAAGGAGGACCAACGGACCTTGCGTACGGGCCTATGGCGCAGGTGATATCTCTGATTACCGGAGCAGCTGGCAATACAGGTTTTAAGGGACTCGGCAGGGTAGGCGGCAGACAAAACAAACTGGTGTTTGATGATAAGGATTTTCAGTTCAACACGTTCATCTTTCAACGTGACGATACCGGAAGGTCTGTGAAGGTCACATACAATCCCCAGGTATTGCCTCAGAACCCTGATATGGGTGATCTTATGCCTCTTGTGGTGTCCGGGAAGGCATCTAAGGAGGAGAGGGACCAGTTTGTTGCCATGTGGCAAGGGAATGTGAAGAAGGTCTTGCTTGAGCCTGATAAATACCCAGGGCTTTTTGAGATAGAAGAGATAAAAATATAGCTGAAGCAGCCCGTAAGCCGAATTTTGTCCCCCTTTCGGGGCGATGGCCATTCATCTACGGCCACGGTTACCCGCGGCCTTTAGCGACCTTACCCGTTCCATGGTGCGGGAAGCACCACCCTCACTAAAGAGGTTGGAACCTATTTGGTCTTGCTCCTGGCGGGGTTTGCCAAGCTTCCGATGTCACCACCGGAACTGGTGGGCTCTTACCCCACCGTTTCACCCTTACCCCGCATAGCGGGGCGGTCTGCTTTCTGTGGCACTTTCCTTGAGGTTACCCTCACTGGACGTTATCCAGCGCCATACCCTTTGGAGTTCGGACTTTCCTCCCGGAAGAAAAACCTTCCCGGCGGCCATCTGGACTACTTCAGCTAAATTTATACTAAGCCCCTTTCAAATGGTTGTCAAGGGCCTCATTGGCCAGGGAATCAGCCTTAGAGTTTTTATCCCTTGTTATATGATCTATCTTGAAATCACTGAAACCGGAGATGAGACTCTTTGCCTCTTTGTAGAGGTCAAGGAGCTTGCTGTCCTTCACCTTGTAAACACCGTTTATCTGCCTTACCATGAGCTCTGAATCTGAAAAGACCCGAATAGACTTTCCTCCAAGCCTTTTCCCTTCAGTGAGGGCCTCTATAAGCGCCTGATACTCTGCCATGTTATTAGTGGTTTCGCCAATATACCTCTTGAGCCCATCAATGACATGGCCGCTTCCATTCATTACGACTACACCGATGGCTGCCTTTCCCGGGTTTCCCCTGGATGCGCCGTCTATATAAAATGTGAGGTTATCTATTTTAGGGAGGCTCTTTGAAGAGGCCTCTTTGAATTGGGTGGAGGCTTCGAGGAGGAGTGATTCCAGGTTATCGCATGTGAGAGACGGAAACCTCTCCAGCGTCCTGGCAAAGCTGAGAGTCTCGGCCAGATGTTTTAATACCTCGTCTTTCTTCAACAGTTGTTTCCTTCCCAGTACAATATCCTGTGACAGCTTGGACACAGGATCATCTCGTGACCTTTCTGTACCTGGTTGTAAAGCTGCGGAGGGAGGTTCATATGACATCCTGTGCATGCTCCGTTTTTAACGGGGACAACGGATGTGGCGTTCCTTCTCTCTGATACCCTCTGGTACATCTTAAGGACGTTCGGCTTAACCTTTTTTGCGATCTCTTCCCATCCCTTCCTCTTGCCGTCGAATTCAGCGTCTATTTTGGAAAGATCTCCTTCCAGCACCTTTTTTTCCTTTGCATACTCTACCTCTTTTGCCTTGAGGGCTGCTGCCTTTTCCGATGCAACCTTTTCCATTTCCTCAACATCAGCAGTGAGTTTCAGGATGTCCTCCTCCCTGCTGGCATTCAATTTTTTCCCCTGATCAACCTCTTTGAGGAGCGCCTGGTATTCCTTCTGCGTCTTTATGTCCTTTAAGTGGCCTTCGGTCTTCTGTATCCTGTCTATCTCCATCTGAAGCAGGCCTTCCTTTGTTCTTCTGTCCTTCTTCAGTTCCTCAAGCTGAGCTTCGCACTGTTCCAGATCGGCCTTCATGGCATCAAGTCCGGTCTGAAGCTCCGACAGGCGTTTCGGAGTATTTTCCATCTTCCGTTTCATCCCTCCCAATACTGCATCTAACTTCTGGAGCTCAACCAGTAACCTTATCTGCTCTTGCAATATCTACCTCCTTTTATCGTAAAAAAAGTATGAATCCCCCACCCAACATCCTTTTCAACAAACCCTTAACGGGTCACTTCCCCAGTGTATATGAAGTCCTATGTCAATCCCTTCTTTTCCCAGCGCCTCTTTTATGATATCGGCCAACACAGGAAGCACAATCGATTCGGATGCAAAATGCCCTATATCCATAACCGCTATACCATACAATTCGGCATCCTTGGCTGCATGGTATTTCACGTCTCCGGTTATAAGGAGGTCTGCCCCATTTTCTGCCGCATCCTTCACAAGAGAGCCGCCGCTTCCGCCGCAGACTGCAATCCTGGTTATCCTACGCATCAGGTCGCCGACTATAGCAACATGCGGCAGAGAAAAATCGCTCTTCATCCTTACAGCAATGGATTCAATGGTTTCTATAGAGGCAACTTCCCCGATCCTTCCCATATTAGCAAAGGGCCTCTTATTTAAAATCCCGACCCTGTCGGCAAGGGTGTCGTTTACTCCCCCATTCATGACATCAAGATTTGTATGGGCTGAATACAGAGTCATCTTGTCTATCACAGCCCTTTCTATAATCCTGCCTTCAGGTGTCTCTAAGTTAAGCCGCTTGATGGGATTAAAAAACAGGGGGTGATGGGTAATGGCGATATTTGCACCAACCTCCCTTGCCTTGTCAAACATAGCGATGTCTGCATCGAGGGACAGGATTATGCCCGTCGCAGACCTGTCTAAACTGCCAACCTGCAATCCTGGGTTATCCCATTCTTCGGCCAGGGCCTCCGGCACTACTCTCTCAACTATCCTCAGTACATCCCCGATTTTTGTCATACCAAAATAAAAAAGGTGCACCTTTCGGTGCACCTTTTAGAACTCTCAATAGAGGATGAGCATTCACTGTATTTATCTTTCAAATATGCCATATTTTAGAGTGGTGGGCCCACCTGGACTCGAACCAGGGACAGACCGGTTATGAGCCGGTGGCTCTAACCAACTGAGCTATGGGCCCAAAAAAATATTTTAGTGTTAATTATCAAGTATGTCAAGGAAAAAACCGATAAAACGGTTTTCATATTTCTAAAAATCAACCCTCAACAAAACTCTTCAGCCTCTTGGCACGGCTCGGATGTCTAAGCTTCCTGAGCGCCTTTGCCTCGATCTGCCTGATCCTTTCCCTCGTAACATCAAAGTCCTGTCCCACTTCTTCGAGGGTGTGGTCAGACTTTTCACCAATCCCGAACCTCATCCGCAACACCCTTGCCTCCCTTGGAGTCAGGGTCGCCAACACCTTATTTGTAACCTCAGTAAGGTTGGAGGTTATAACTGCCTCTATGGGAGATGGGATCGTCTTGTCCTCTATGAAGTCGCCCAGATTGCTGTCCTCCTCTTCTCCTATAGGTGTTTCAAGGGATATCGGCTCCTTGGCTATCTTCAATATCTTCCTCACCTTATCCAGCGGCAGCTCCATCTTCTCCGCTATCTCTTCAGGCGTCGGTTCCCTCCCCTTTTCCTGGACGAGGTACCTTGAGGTCCTTATCAGCTTGTTAATAGTCTCTATCATATGCACAGGGATCCTTATGGTTCTGGCCTGGTCTGCTATGGCCCTGGTAATGGCCTGTCTTATCCACCACGTGGCATAGGTGGAGAACTTGTATCCCCTCTGGTATTCAAACTTGTCTACCGCCTTCATAGTCCCCTGTTTGTGTACTTCTTGGCGATGCTGACGACCAGCCTTAGATTGGCCTCTACCAGCTCGCTCTTTGCAACCTTTACCCTGATCTCTCCGCTCTTCAGGTTTTTGAGAGCCTTCTTCATTTCTGCCGGCGGAAGTCCTGCCTTTTCCTCCATGCCCGCGATCTTTTCGCTGATATCGGATATCTCCGCGTCCATCTCCTTCAGCCTCTCCTGAGAAATGCGGCTTTCCTTTGCAGCTTTCTTAAGATCTGCGCCCCCTTTTCTTGCCCTTGCAAGAATGTCCATCAACTCTTCCTTCGAAGAATAGCCGCTTGCCTTTATAATGCCGGCGAGCTCCGCCTCACATTTGTCAACCTTCTCTACGAGGTTCTTTAGCTTATGGTTTATCCTTTCGATCTGCCTCGAGCTGAGGTTCATCTCCCTCAGAGTCTCCCGTGTCTTGTCCTTGTTTTCATCCAGCTGCTTCCCAATCTGGGCCTTCTTTGCGGGCGCAAGACCCTTTCCCTGGGTCTTTTTGAAAAGGGTATCCTTTTCGTTGTCAAGGTCCCTCAGCTTTTCTTCAAACCTAAGGAATTTATCAGTATGATATTTCTGCTCTTCTTCAGTGGATTCATCGTCTGTTCCCTTTACTACGTCGACTATAGAGGCCTTTCCTTTCCTGATCTTTTCGCCAATGCTCAGGATTTCCTTGACGGTAAGCGGGGAATTAAAGGTTACGTTCAGGATCTCTCTCTCACCTTTTTCTATCCTCTTTGCAATCTCAACCTCTTTCTCTTTGGTGAGAAGGGAAACAGAACCCATCTCCTTAAGGTACATCCTTACAGGATCTCCAATCCTCCCAAGAAACTCCACTACCGCTTCCGTCTCAGCCTCCGCCTCCGCCTCGAACTCCTCTTCAGCCTCTCCAACCCTGTGTTCGGTTATCTTTAGCTTCTGGACAGGATCAACGACCTCTATATCCATGTCCCCAAACATGGTCATTACGTCATCCAGCTGGTCAGGGGATACCATGCTCGAAGGAAGGGCATCATTGACCTCTTCAAATGTGAGGTATCCTTTTTCCTTACCCGTGGCGATCAACTGCTCTACCTCTTTCATCTTCTTTGCATCCTTTGCCATCATGCCTCCTCATAAAACAGTGTTCAGCAGTCACTGGTCAGCGGTCAGCTGACAGATGAAAGCTGAGAATATTATTAATATATCTAATACAGCTTATTGTGTCTTTCCCTAAGCTCCATTAGGAGTCCCTCATCCCCTTTTTTTACCGCCTCTTCCATCTCCTTGCGGAGCCTCTCTTTCTCTTTTTTAAGCCTGAAAGCCTTCAAACTCCTGATGCAGTCTTCAAGCTCCCTCCCATGCTCTACAACCTCGTGCATCTCAACTATCAGTCTTGAATAAAGCCCCCTCTCCTCTTCGGATTCAAAATAGTTGAGAGGGTCAGAACCGGCAGGCATCTTAAGGAGGTTCTCCCCAAACAACCTCAAGGTTTCACTCTTAAAGTCGCCCAGTGTCTCGCTCTCCACAACCCTTCCCTTCAGTTCAGGGTATTTGAGGAGCAACTGGATTATCTTTTTTTCGGCAGTTTGGGTCCCGGACAGTATTCCCTTTTCTGGTAATCTTACCTCAAACTTCTTAGGGCCGCCACTACCCCTCTTCCTCATCTCCCTGGCAAGCGACTCTTCCTGAACGCCTGTCCTCTCCGAGACTATCTTTATATAGTGTTCCTGCTCAATCCTGCTTGGCAGGCGTTCTATATATGGGAAGACCTCTTCTATTACCTTGAGCTTCTCCTTTATCTCGGTTGCATTTTTACCTTTCAGCGCCTCATTTATGAAAAACTCCATTATTGGCATTGCTTTGGCATTGCTGATTTGATCGCTTTTTTAAACCCCTCTATGCCCTTCTCCCTTACAAAAGTATCTGGATCATGCCCCTCAGGCATTGTCAGCACGGTTGCATTCACACCTTCTGTTATAAAAAGGTCAATAGACCGAAGTGTTGCCTTGACCCCCGCCTGGTCGGCATCGAATACGGTCACTATATTGCTGCTGAGCCTCTTTATAAGCCGCAGGTGCCCGGCAGTCAGGGCGGTTCCTAATGTTGCTACGGAATTTTTTATCCCTGCCTCATGCAAGGACAGGAGGTCCATATAACCCTCTACTATCAAGGCCTCATCCGACTCCTTTATCCATCTCCTGGCAACGGTTATCCCGTAAAGGGAGTCTGATTTTTTAAAAAGAACTGACTCCGATGAATTAAGGTATTTGGGTTCAGAGCCGTCTATGCTCCTCCCGCCGAATCCGATAACACGGCCATGAATATCAGATATGGGGAATATGACCCTTCCCCTGAATCTGTCGTAGTACCCCCCGCTCTTTTTGGGGATTATTAGCCCAAGCTCATCAGCAAGAGTAAGGGATAGCCCCTTTTTGGAGAGGAACGCGTAAAGACTGTCCCATCCCTCCCCTCCATAGCCGACCTTATAATCGTTTATGGTTTCTTCTTTTAGCCCCCTCTTTTTTAAGTATGATTTTGCCTTTTCCGATTCACTCAAAAGCGAGTGGTAAAAAGATGCTGCTGAATCGTTAATCTTATAGAGGGCTTCCTGTCTGTCGTTTTTTTGCGGCGCAAACCTCCCTGACGCCTCGGGAATAGTTACTCCTGCCCTTTTTGCCAGCTCCGTAACTGTGTCGGGGAATGTCATCCCGCTTGCCTTCATCAGAAATGTTATTACATTCCCGCCAGCGCCGCATCCGAAGCAGTAAAATATCTGCTTCCCCTCGTTAACAGTAAAGGACGGCGTCTTTTCTGAATGAAAAGGACACAGCCCTTTATGGTTGGCGCCCACTTTTTTGAGGGAGACGTATTCCGAGACAACATCTGTGATGTTTACGCGTTCCTTTATCTCGTCTATCAACTCTTCAGGTATACTTCCTGACACAGAACACCTATAATACCAAGTAAGCTTTCGTTAACCTATAAGTAGATGTTTGAAAGCAACTTGGTATAAATAAAAAAGGGCACTAAGTGCTTAAAGCCTTTAGATGCCCCTTAATCCAACACAATATTGACTCTCCAGTCAGTTATTTAGATAACCTCTCCCTTACTTTGTCGCTGACCATCTTTCCGTCAGCCCTGCCTGCAACTTTTGGCCTAAGCAGTTTCATGACCTTGCCGAGGTCTTTCAATCCAGAAGCTCCAGCCTCTGCAACTGTCCGTTCTATCTCAGCCTCGACCTCTTCAACCGATAACTGTTCCGGCAGAAAACCCTGAAGTATCTTTAGCTCAGCCTCTTCCTTTTCAACGAGGTCGGTCCTGCCTGCCTTTGAAAACTGCTCTATAGAATCTCTTCTCTGCTTGACAGAGGAGGTGACTGTCTCAATCACCTCCTCGTCAGTAAGCACTTTCCCTAAATCTATTTCCTTATATTTTACAGCCGAAAGAAGCATCCTGATTGTTGAGAGCCTTAACTTGTCCTGGCTCCTCATGGCGCCCTTCATCTCTTCTGCAAGTTTATCCTTTAAGGACATCCTACTCCTCGGTCTTTCTTGTCTTCTTCAACGCCCTTTTTCTGGCAGCTATGGTCTTCTTCTTCTTTTTTATACTAGGTTTTTCATAGCACTCTTGCTTCTTGAGGTCAGACAATATCCCTGCCTTCTCACACTGCTTTTTAAATTTCTTAAGGGCAGTTTCAAAAGATTCGTTCTCCCTTATTTTTACGCCTGGCATCCAAATTCGCCTCCCTTCATTTTAGCTGTAGTATCTTAAGTAAAAGTTTAGAAGGGTGTCAGTTTACAGTAACCTGATTATTTCTGTCAAGAAAAATAAATTAAAACCTTCTAAATTTCTTTCCTTTTTACCGCCTTTCCTTTTCCTCTATCCCGGATGTCCCGAACCTTCTCTTAAGTTCTCCATAAATCTCTTCAGGGCATATATCCAGATGCCCCAGAAGGACAAGGGTATGAAACCATAGGTCTGCCATCTCATGGATAATCTCATCCTTATTCCCGCCCTTCCCGCTTATCAGGAGTTCAGAGGCCTCTTCTCCTATCTTTTTCAATATGGTGTCCACTCCTTTCGTAAAAAGGGAGGAGACATAGGAGCGCTCACCTGGGTTTGATTTCCTTTCGAGTATAACGCCGTGGACTCTGTCTATGATAGAGGATGTGGTCACATCCACGCTGAAAGGGGTTTCTATCTCCCTGAAAAAACAGCTCATCTCACCTGTATGACATGCTACTCCAACCTGCTCCACCTTGAGAAGGATGGTGTCCATGTCGCAGTCATAATAGATCCCTTTGATATGCTGGAAGTGCCCTGATGTCTCACCCTTCAGCCACAGTTTATCCCTGGAACGGCTGAAGTAATTGGCCTTGCCGGAGGAGAGGCTCTTTTCAAGAGCCTCTCTGTTCATATAAGCCATCATCAAGACCTCACCTGTTCGGAAATCCTGGGCAATGGCAGGGACAAGCCCCTTTTCATCAAATTTTATCTCATTTAGGATATTCATGATTTTAAGGTATAGGGGCAACCATTGCGGTTACCCGATTTGTCAAGGGCAAGCCCTGCCCCTACAATTAAGCATTTGGCAGGGCATACCCAACGCCGGCAAACTGGATACCATTAGGGTCCTGTGCGCGAGGCGGAGACACTGCATGTACCCCTCCGCATTTCGGACATTTGCTCACAAAGGTCCTCATGACAAATTTTTCTCCGCATCCCTGGCACGTTGTCTCTATGCCGCCGCCTGGCAATGGAGCAACGGCTATAGCCCCGCCGTGGGCACGATAAACAAATTCTACAAGATCTCTTCCCTCAGAGAAGGGGCCAGCGCCTGCAGGTCCGCATGTTCCGCAATTACTCATCTTTCAAAACCTCCTGTTAATAAAAAAATGACTGTTTGGCCCCATGCCAGACAGTCAGCCAAGTATACCTTTTTTCCACTGAAAATCAAACACCTTTTATATAGCGAATTTACGATGGCTTGAAGACTCAAAGCCATCTACTCTTTGAATACTCCCCTGTGATCAAACGGTGGATAGACTGGGAAAGCATCTGCCTCCCCCAGTTGAACCTGCCGTATATCGGAAGGAATTTAAAGAGATCTCTTACTACAGTGGCCTGTTTGCGGATGCTGAGCTTTCGCAGTTCCGCCTTGAAGTCCGCCTCGTGGGGGTTGTCAAATGCGATCTTTAGGGGATTCCACTGGTCTGTGCAGCGGGTCACCTCGGATACGATCTGCCTGCGGTATATCTCCTGCACAGGTCTGTTTTTGTGGATTGCATCAACCACGGATTCCCCGGCGATGGCGCCTGAGTGAAGGGCGCAGCTCATCCCTTCGGCCAGCATGTTGAAGAATCCCGCAGCCTGTCCTGTCAACACCACGTTTCCCTTGCCAAAGACATACCGGTTTATAAGGGAGGGGCCGAAGTTGTGGGCGCAACCCTCTCTGTCATCGGCTGGTTCCAGTTTTACTCCATGTTTTTCCCGCAGGTATGATTCCACCCTCTTGTGGTAGATATCGACATTGCCTCCGGCAGGGAAGCCGACGCCGACTATCTGCCTCCCGTCACGGGCATGGCTCCATGTGTAGTGCCCTAACTCGGGATGGAACCAGAAGTGGAAGTACTGCTCGTCCAGGGGACATTTAATGATTCGCTGGAACTTCTGCCCTACCATAAACCATGGGATGCCCTCGTCATATTCCGGGTACACGGAGCGCCTGACTATAGATCTGGGGCCGTCGGCCCCTATCAGATACCTGGCCCGGTATTCGACAGACCTCCCGTTCCTCCTGGCCCTTGCTCGGATTATCTTCCCATCGTACTCCAGACCCTGAAATGACGTCTCGTCGTGGACGGTTGCGCCGCTCTTTTTAATCATCCAATAGTCGGCAAACTGCCGGTTCAAATGGGGCGTGGGGCCGCCAAAGAAATCCATTGGGATCGAGATCATGCTTGGGAAATGGAACGTCACGCCCCTGCACGATGTGGGCTCGTGAAGAACCTCCTTAGGAAGCGGCCCGAAGTTCTCTATCAGGAAGCGGTGTCCCCTTGGGGAGAGTATCCCGCTGCATATCTTGTAGCGGGGGAGCTTCCTGAAATCGAGGGCCACGACTTCCAGTCCCGCATCCACAAGCCTCTTGGCTGCGGCTGCCCCTGACGGTCCTGTCCCTACTATAAGGACATCTGTATTTATAACTTCACTGCTCACTGTTCATCCTTTTTTAGAAAAAAAGACATAGACACAGATTTTCACTGATATTTTATGATTCACACTGATAGAGATTTATCTGTGAGAATCATATTTATTCTGTGGAAATCAGTGTCAAAAAAAATTAATATTTTCATGCCAAAAGG
>JAENJC010000119.1 GCA_016844545.1 Deltaproteobacteria bacterium
AAGGAGATGGCAGCTGAGCTCCTTGATATATATACAGCAAGGAAGGTGATGGAGGGTTTTGCCTACTCCCCTCCTGACCATTACTTTGAGGAGTTCGAGGCGGCCTTTGAGTACGAGGAGACCCCAGACCAGATGGAGGCGATCAAAGATGTCATAGGCGACATGACAGAGCCGAAGCCCATGGACAGGCTCGTATGCGGTGACGTGGGGTACGGAAAAACTGAAGTAGCCATTCGGGCAGCATTCAAGGCGGTGCTGGACGGGAAGCAGGTTGCCGTCCTCGTCCCGACTACTGTCCTTGCATCCCAGCACCTTCCAAGGAGCAGAAGGAGATCGTAAAAAAGCTTCGGGAAGGCGGAATAGATATAGTAATAGGCACCCACAAGCTTTTACAGAAGGACATAGTATTTAAGGATTTAGGGCTGATAGTTGTGGACGAGGAGCAGAGGTTCGGGGTCAGCCACAAGGAGAAGCTCAAAAAGTTGAGGAAGCAGGTGGATGTCCTTACCCTTACTGCAACGCCAATCCCCCGCACCCTTCATATGTCGCTGATGGGGATCCGCGACCTCTCCGTGATAAACACCCCTCCTGAGGACAGGCTCGCAATAAAGACATTTGTGAACAAGTTCAGCGACGATGTCATAAAGGAGGCGATAGAGAGGGAGCATCGGCGGGGAGGGCAGGTCTTCTTTGTCCATAACAGGGTTGAGAGCATCGGGACTATGGCAGATCACCTGCATGCCTTGATTCCCGAGGCGAAGATAGCCGTAGGCCACGGCCAGATGGATGAGCATGAACTGGAAAAGGTCATGCTCTCATTTATGAATGGCGAAAAAAACATCCTCCTCTGCACCACCATAATAGAGTCAGGCCTGGACATCCCTGCTGCCAACACCATAATCATAAACAGGGCCGACACCTTCGGTCTCTCCCAGCTCTATCAGCTTAGAGGACGTGTCGGAAGGTCAAAGCACAGGGCGTATGCATACCTCCTTGTCCCTGCCGAAGAGACCATAACAGGGGATGCCAGGAAGAGGCTTGAGGTTATTCAGGAGCTTACTGAACTTGGCTCAGGTTTCAAGATAGCAGCCCACGACCTGGAGATAAGGGGAGCCGGAAACCTCCTTGGTGGAGAGCAGTCCGGTCAGATCGAGGCGGTAGGGTTTGACCTGTATACCCAACTCCTTGAAGAGGCTGTGGCGGAGCTAAAAGGTGAGGAGAACATACCGGATGTGGAACCGAATATAAACCTTGGGGTTGCTGCATACATCCCTGATGACTATATAGATGACGTAAATGAAAGACTTGTAATATACAAGAGGCTTGCCTCTGTCAAGGAAGATGGAGAGGTGGCGGAGATAGCCAACGAGCTGAGGGACCGCTACGGCGCGCTACCCAAGCTTGTTGAAAACCTACTCACAATGATGGAGATAAAGAGGGTCATCAGAAAGGCTTTGGTCACATCAATAGATGCAGCCAAGGGCCGAGTTTCCATCACCTTCGACCCGCGTACTCCTGTAAGGCCTGAAAAGGTCATAGAGCTTATAAAGGAGAAAAAGGACAGGATCAAGTTCACACCCAACAACCAGCTTATCATTTTCCTCAAGGACGAGACCCTGGAAGGGGTATATAAAGAGGTGAGAGGGACCCTGGAAAGGCTGGTTTGAAGAAACCTAAAAAAACAATTGGACGCTGATTGGCGCAGATTTACACTGATTTTTCAATGAGTTACTAAAAGCAGGTATTTGATCTTTTAGGTGAAGTATCTAAGGAAGGTATGTTATTCATTTTATCTGCTTTTTCTGCGTTCATCTGCGTCCCATGCAGAATTTTGGATAAAGGGTTAGAAAATGAATGAAGACAGGATACTGGAAATAGAGAAAGAGGCAGAGGCGCGTTACGAGCGACTTATCTCTTCTGTCACACAGATTCCGGGAATAACCCTAGACATCCTCCCTCCGGAGAGCGCAGACGATTTCATAGATAGAGGTCTATACGAGTTTACT
Source organism: Deltaproteobacteria bacterium (assembly GCA_016844545.1). GTDB lineage: Bacteria > Desulfobacterota > JAENJC01 > JAENJC01 > JAENJC01 > JAENJC01. The sequence goes on from JAENJC010000119.1 coordinate 2,007, forward strand.
GAATACAGGAAGGTCTTTGGCGGCAGGCTCATTTTTATCTGCCTTAAAACTGCTGACGGGCAGGCCTTCTTTCTGGAGAGGTTCAGGATATATGGAAAGGAAAGTCCCCAGGGGATAGAGAGGGTCGACGATCCTTCGTACAAAATACCTTAAGCTCTTGAAGGGGAGAGGGGTTGCTGCGATGGCCATGGATATGTCCAGGGAACTGATCGTAGAGGATAGAAAGTCGTTGGAGTTGAGAGAAGTCCATTTCTTTCCAGGAGACTGCGCAGACCTGCGTTTTCTCAATGACAGGGAGATAGAGTTCCTGACAGGGGTTAATATCCTGAATGTCCTATTCCCCGACATGGTAGAGTCACTTCTGGCTCAGGCAGCAAGGGTTGCAAGGAGTGGCGCCCTGTTTGCCTTCACACTACCTGCCAGGGCCGACCTCTGGAGCGATTTGGCTGAGCCGCTAAGAGATGACCTTAACAGCGGATCGTCAGAATTTATTGAGATGGCCTCAAACCAGACCTTTCTGGGACAGATGAAGTTTTTTACATTTGTCAGAAAGCTATCTAAAGAAAAAGGGTGGAGATGCCGCATATTCAAGTTCCTGGACAGATCCATTTTTGATATTGCTACCCTCAATAAGACACTGGATGCCGGATATCTGAAGCCGGGAGAGGACTCTCTCTTAAAGCTCCTTGAGTTTCCTGTAAGGTTTTCTAGAAGCACAGGAGTGCAGCCGGAAGGTTCGCGCCTTGTATGCGCTGTTGGATATGGCCTTGAAATATCGTTCGGAGGAGAGGTATTGCCGTCTGCGGAAGAGGTTTTCTATTTTGACGACAGAACAGAATTTGAAAAGCTTGATATTCGGTCAGAGTTAAGAGACTCGATAAAGTGCTGGAACCTGCCGTTTGAGTCTTGAAACCTATTTCAATGTTGGGTTGCTTCCAGTCTCTCAACCCTTGTTTTGAGTTTTGATACTTCCTCTTCTATTGCATGGTCTTTTTTGTCAAGTTCCCTATATGTAAGCTTGAGCATTTCTTTAACTTCTTTAATATCGGAGCGGACATCGTCTCTGAGGTCATCGATCTTTTTATTTAAAACCTGATGTCCTTCGACAACTACGTCAAGTTTGTGTTGGAAATCCTCCGCAAGAACCCCTATGTATCTTTCGGTTTTATTAGAAAACTCTTCCATGAATTTCAGATTATCTTTGGTGAGCTCGTCCTTGAATTTCAGGTTTTCCTTTGCAAACTCTTCTTTAAGCTTCAGGTTTTCTTTGGTTATCTCTTCCTTGAATCTCTGATTGTCCTTGGTGAACTCTTCTTTGAATTTCAGGTTATCCTTGGTGAACTCGTCCTTGAACTTCAGGTTTTCCTGTGAGAACTCTTCCTTAAGTTCCTTCATATACTTTTTAATTTCGTCACTCATCAAGACCTCCTAAAACCAATCGGATAAGGACAACTATACTCAAACTAACTCCTCCAGTCAACTTTAAAAACAAAACCCCCGAAGGATCGCTCCTCCGGGGGTTTTGTAGGTAAATCAAATCAAAGCTGTGAAATTAGAATGCAACCTGAAGCTGAAGGACTAAATCTGTAGCAGCGTCCTTTTTTGCACCAGTAGCACCGGCCACAAAATTAGCTAAATCGCTGGTTGGTGTAAACATAGCATAATAAGCATGGAGACCTGTGTTCTTGGTTACTGCATACCATGCCTGTACGTTGATTTCGTTGCCAAGTGTCTTGTCATCTGTCCCGGTGTTTGAGTCGAATGTCCAGTACTCAGCAAGGAGCTTCAACCCTTCAACTGGCTCTGCGCTAACATTTATAGACAGCGCCTTAAGACCAATCGCCCCTAAAGTTTCTACATAGTCAGTTACCCCGTAAACGGAGTGCTGGGCTGAGGTTGAATGCTTTGTGAGAAAGAGGTGATCAAATGCTGTGTCATCAGTTCCAGTTGACTTCTGGCCGCTAAGTATGTCGTATTCAGCGCCGATCCTGAGCTTTGCTACCTCAGGAAGGGAGTAACCAGCAATAGCCCAGATTGCGCTGGCGCTCTTCTTCGTTGTTGTGGTACCAGCTACAGAAGAATCTCCGCTCTGAAGTGCTCCCTCTACATCCCAGTCGATATTCATTACAGCTCCGTTAACGCGAGCACCGTAGGTAAAGAAGTTCTGACCTGTAGTTGCTGCACCGGCCAACTCTTTCTTCTGTATGGCATAAACATCAATACCTGTTACAGGGACGGCCTTTATTGTTACATAGAGACCGTTTAGCGTGCCGTTTTCACTGCTGGTTGTGCTGTTTCTGTCTACCCCTGTTACACTGAAGCCGGTTACAGATACTGCATCGATATTGTAACCAAGGATCAAGGAATCGAATGACTGACCAGCCAACCAATCGTTGGCACCAACCAGTCTCTGGTTTCCAAGGGCTACTTTTGTACGTCCTGCCTTAAACAGAAGAGGCTGATCAAAGAGCTTGTCGAGAACCACATATGCCTGGTAAATTCCGACAAGATCGGTATCTGCGGTAACTGAATTTACGGTCGTACCTGTCGAAGTAGTGGTTACTCCGTTTGTGAACGTCGGCCCGCTGGAGCCCCAGATCCTGTTGTTCTCGAGAGAGACATACGCACTGGTCTTCTCGTTGATCTTTGCATCTACATTTACCCTGGTCCTCTGGGTGATTGCATTTTTCACATCACCAGCATCAGCGTTCCAATCCTTGTTGTTCGTCCATTGGTCCCTGATCCTGATCTCTCCGCTGACCTTCACATCTGTCCCTTCGGCCAATGCTGTTCCAGCAAGGGATACTACAAATACGCCTGCTACTGCTAAAGCTGAAATCTTCTTCATTCTTTCCCTCCGTTTTTTAATTTTGGTCCAGTGATTTATTACCACTTTGACCCTTAGGCGCATCGTGCCACGCCACTACATAAACAAAATCAAGTTTGCTGCCTGTCCATCACCACCTTTCTTTATAGAGTTAACTATCTTGATAAGCTGGGTATCGGTAGAATTGACGCAAGAGTAACAACGATTATTGCTGTTGTCAAGCTTTTTTTGTCTGTCAAGTCACTCCCCAAAAATAGACATTGCCCTACATACTCTAAGTTGTCTTATCCTTTTGGATTTAGAACCCGACTCCAAGCTTGAGTGAGTAAGCAGGAACCTCTGCAAAGTCGGCCTCTGCCACCATGTTTATCAATCCAAAACTAACCCTCATCCCTGCAAAGTATTTCGTCTCAGTGATGCTTTCCTTGTTCAGCGTAATACCTGCTGGTAGGTTTTTTGCCTCACTATCAATCTTCACCTGGCCGACACCTGCGTAAGGAGTTAAGATGGTAAACCCCTTGCTTATCGAGATATCGTAGCCCATGGTGTTGAGGTCGAGGTTGTTAACACCATTCAGTTTTGTGTATGTTCCTCTGAGGGCCACTGCAGGTGTTGCGATGCTCCCCTTTAAAAAGGCCCACTTTACCTCGCCACCCCAGAGTGAGATGTTGCTGCTTGGAATCGCGGAATAAATGGCGCCCAGGTCTATTCCAAAGGGAAGCCCCTTCTGCACATGAAGTCTTGGAATAGGAAGCATCTCTGGGAAGTTGCCCATATCTTTCCAATAGGGCTTGTCCTCATTGATGTCCAGCGCCGTTGCCTCAACGCCTATGTCAAACCCGAGAATCCCGAGGGGCTCTGCCGGGGCCATAGGGAAGTAGGAAAGACCGAAACCTATTTCCTTGCTGAGGTCCCTGAAATCCTTCTGAACAGTCAATAATGCAGGGTTTAGGTCTACTGCCCATACAGATGTGGAAACAAGCACCGTTGCCGCCATTAACGATAAAATCCTTTTCATTTGGACCTCCTTAAATATAATATAGGTCCGTTGACTTTATCTCAGGACTTTTAAAATGTCAACCCCGTTTACTCAGGCGGATTGTGGCGTATATGACGCTCAGGGAAAGGATGGTCAGGATGATGACAAGATAGTTTGCCAGCGGATAGTCTCCTGACTGGGTTGCGGAATATATGGCTATCGGCATGGTGGCCGTTTTGCCGGGTATATTTCCGGCCAGCATCAAGGTTGCCCCGAACTCCCCTATCCCCCTGGCAAAGGAAAGAACAACCCCGGCCAGGAGGCCCCTCCATGCGAGCGGCAGGGTCACTTTTAAGACTGTTTCAATCTCCCCCTTTCCGAGGAGAAGGGATGCCTTTTCGAGTTCTGGGTTGACCGAATCCATTGCTGCCCTGGCGGTCTTGGCCATCAGGGGGAAAGAAACAACGAAAGAGGCTACAGCCGCCGCCTGCCAGGTAAATGCTATGGTCCACCCCGTCCAGTTGTAAACAACCTCCCCTAAAAACCCATGCCTCCCCAATACAAGCATAAGGTAGTAACCTGTTACCGTAGGCGGCAAAACCATGGGGAGGGTAACTATTGCATCAATGACATCCTTTGCAAAAAAATCCTTCCTTGACAGCACGTAACCCAATGCCGTACCTGTAAACGCCACCAGGATGGTAGATATCAGAGACACCTGGATCGAGAGTCTTAAAGGCTGCCAGACTGTTTCCAATATAGATGTTGTCATGTGTGAAAGGCCCTCACCTCAGTATCCTGCTCAGGAAGCTCTTTGTCCTCTCGTTCTTGGGACTGGTAAATATATCCTCAGGCGCACCTGTCTCTATTATATCTCGTCTTTTATGACAGAAAGAACCTCTCCTACCATCTCGGGGTCGAGGGAAGCTGTCGGTTCGTCGAATAGCATCGCCTCCGGTTTCATGGCCAGTGCCCTTGCAATTGCCACCCTCTGCTGCTGCCCACCGGAGAGGTTCTCAGGGCTGGCATCCGCTTTGGTCGCCATATTTATCCTCGAAAGGAAGGAGATGGCATCTTCAACTGCCTTATCTCTGGGCACTCCGAGGACCTTTACAGGGGCCTCTATGATGTTCTCTAGGACGGTCATGTGGGGGAAGAGGTTAAACTGCTGAAACACCATTCCCACCCTCAGCCTTACCTGCCGTATCGCCTCCATATCGGCACTGGAAGGCTTAGGTCTGCTTATGGAATGGAGGGCAATCCCGTCCACGTCAATCTCACCGCCCTGAAAGTTCTCCAGTCCGTTGATGCACCGGAGGAGAGAGCTTTTCCCGCTCCCGGACGGGCCGATAAGGACCACCACCTCACCCTTTTTCACGTCAAGGGATATCCCCTTGAAGAGGTGATGATCTCCGTAATATTTGTGCAGGTTCCTAACTTTAATCATAAGATTCCCTAAAGTTAACCTCAAAGAAATAAATTTGACACAGACAAAAGCAGATTCCCTATGATTTACAAAGTGAAAATCATATTGAAATCAGTGTCAATCAGTGTCAAAAATACCTCTGGTATTAAAAGCCTTTATCTTTTGCTTTTCAGTTTCCTTTCAAGTCTCCGTGCCATTACAGACAGCGGGTAACTCATTCCAAAATACAGCAAGGCCGTAACAAGACCCAGTTCAAAGAATCTGAGTGTTGTTGCAGAAAGGATGCTGTATGTCTTGGTAAGCTCCACCATTGCGATGACAGAAACCAGTGACGAGTCCTTAAAAAGGGCGATAAAGTCGTTGGTCACAGGCGGAAGGGCAATCCTTGCTGCCTGGGGAAGGATGACCCTGCGTACAGCCAGACCCCTCGTCATTCCCAGAGACAGAGCAGCCTCCATCTGTCCGTTTGGAATGGCCTCTATCCCTGCCCTGTAAATCTCCGATTCGTATGCGGCATAGTTCATGGCAAGGCCCATGATGGCCGCCGCCACGGGAGTTATGGCAATCCCCAGATTCGGCAGGCCGTAGTAAAGGATATAAAGCTGAATGAGGAGGGGTGTCCCCCTGTATACCTCCACATACGCAGCTGCCAGAAACCTTACCGGCTTTGGGCCATAAAGCCTTGATATAGCAATGCAGAGGCCCAGCATTATGGCCAGGGCCATGGATATTATGGATAAATATATGGTGGTCCATGCCCCGGTCAGCAGGGTTGGCAAAAAGGTATACAACGGGACATCCTGGCTCTCGGCATGGAAGGTTTCGCCTGTCTGTGATGAGGAAAAGGAGAAGAGTTTTTCCTGGGTATTGTTCCATATGTCCCATCTGTCATAGATATTCTTCAGCTTTCCAGTCCTCAGGAGGTCATCTATAACGGAGTCAATGGCCTTTTTCAGTTCCTTGTCACCAGGCCTTATGGCTATCCCGTAAAAACCCTCACCTTCTGGAGGTCCGGCATACTTCAGCCTTGGGTCGGGCTTTCCGTAATATGCCGCAATGGGGAGGTCCAGAAAGGCCGCATCAATCCTACCGAGGGCCACGTCCTCATATGGCCATACACCCTCGTATGTCCTAATGTCAACTTCGCCGATCTTCTGGAGCATGTCGTAGGCCATAGTCCCTGCCAGGGTCCCTACCTTCTTCCCCTTGACGTCCGAAATCCCCTTTATGGCCTCGTTATCTTTTCTGACTACAAGCTGTTCTGTATATATGTAATAGGGGCGGGAAAAGAGGATATTCTTCTCTCTCTCCGGCGTTATCTCCAGGCCGTTCATGGCGATATCGAAATCACCTCTTTCGAGGGCCGGAATAAGGGTTATCCATGTAGTCTGTACCATCTTTGCCTTGACGCCGAGCCTGGCTGCTATAGCCTCAGCAATATCTACCTCAAACCCTATGAGCCTGGAAGGATCTTTGGGGTCAGGAAAGGCCATAGGAGCCCCGCCCTCCGCGTCACAACCCCATAAAAGGACCCCCCGTTCCTTTATCTTTTGAACAATAGACGGCGAAGAGGCCCAACTGACCGATGAGCCGGAGAGGAGCAGGGAAAGGAGCAATACGCTCGATTTTATAAAAGGGGAAAATGTCTTGAACATCTGTTGCAAATTATCATTGAAAAAAGGCCCTGTCAATAACGCTTGCATCGCTTATGTAAAGAAAGGCAATAGAATTTAAATATGTAAACTCTGCTTTTTTGCGGACTTCTCGATAAATTAGATTTTTCGAGACCGTTGTTAACAATAGGGATATTAAACAAAGAAAAAAACAAAGAAAAAAATGCTTGACATATATAATACCGTTTGATATAAACACTGTTCTTCAACGCTTCCCGATATTAACTTTCTCACTGAAGATTAAGAGAAAGTAAAAAGAATATCGCGTGAACAAATAAAGCTTGACATTGAAAATACCGTTATGATATAAAGTTCTCTTTCGCTGGCATATAAAGATTCTTTAATAAACATAAGAGATTATTTAAATTGGTCTTTGAAAACTAAATAGTAGTGTTATTGAGTTGGGTCTTTCGATTTTTTTGTTTTAAAAGAGCAGACAGCTTACAGTTTTATAATTTAACTGGAGAGTTTGATCCTGGCTCAGAACGAACGCTGGCGGCGTGCCTAACACATGCAAGTCGAACGGGATCAAGGGGCTTGCTCCTTGGTTTAGT
>JAENJC010000019.1 GCA_016844545.1 Deltaproteobacteria bacterium
CCACAAACAGGCTGCTGGACGCATAGTGGGATCCCAAAAAATCGCAACTGAAGAGGATCTTATCTTCTCTGCTATATGTAAACATGGTCTCCGGCCAGTGGACCCACGGGGCCAACAGGAATTCAAGGGTCCGGCCTCCTATGGAGATAGTTTCCCTGTCTTTCACCGTTATGAATTTATCTTCAGCGATACAGAGGTGGTCTATCAGCATATCTTTGCATTTCTGGTTTGTTAAGATTTTGGCATCAGGGTGAAGCTCGATTATTCTTGGAATGGAACCGGAGTGGTCCTGTTCGGCGTGATTGGAGACAATGTAGTCAATCCTGTCAACCCCGAGCTTTTGCAGGTTTGCCAATAGTTCTTCCGCCCTGGCAGGATCAACGGTATCAATGAGAACAGTCTTCTCGCTTCCTTTTACAATATAGGAGTTGTAGCTCGTGCCATGAGGCAGAGGTATCAGTTCGTCAAACAGCCTCCTGTGCCAGTCTATGGCGCCAACTGAATACACTCCGTCCTTTAGAGTCCTTACCGCCATATCTAACCTTCCTTCTCAAATTCATTTTTACCTGCACCGCACATTGGACAAACCCAGTCCTCAGGCAGTTTATCAAAGGGTGTTCCTGGCTCTATCCCGGAATCAGGATCTCCTTTTTGAGGGTCATAGATATAACCACAGACTGTGCACACGTACCTTTGCATCTAACTACTCCCTTAAAAAGTTTTTCACCGCTGAGCATACAGAGGTCTCAGAGAATTAATACCAAGTTGCTTTCAAACATTAAATAATTGTAATCATAGAAAGCTTACTTGGGATTATACCTGAGCCTTCATACCTTATCATTTGAAGGCGAATTGGTATAAACAACACGTCCATACATAAGCATAACTGCTGATGCTTCTCAATTGCAGCTTGCCATAAGAGTCCACTTATTTCCCCACCAGGCGCTTCGTTATCTCCGCCACGTGCTTTCCCTGGAACCGGGCGATGGCCAGTTCGTTCTCGCTCGGTAATCTGCTTCCGTCTCCCCCTGCAATGGTAGAGGCGCCGTATGGGCTTCCACCAGTTATTTCATCAAGGGTCATCTGCCTCTTTTCTGAATAAGGCACCCCGACTATTATCATCCCCTGGTGCAAGAGTGTCGTGTGGAAGCTGAGTATGGTAGACTCCTGACCTCCGTGTTGCGTTGCGCTGGAGGTAAAGACGCTCCCGACCTTCCCTATCAAGGCCCCTTCCATCCAAAGGCCTCCTGTTGCATCAAGGAAAGAGCGCATCTGAGCAGTCATCATCCCGAAACGTGTCGGTGTGCCGAAGATAATTGAATCTGCCTTTGATAAGGCATCCATAGTCGCCACCGGTATATGAGCAAACTTCTTTTTTGCTTCAGTTGCGCCCATCTTTGCCAGAATCTCTGAAGAAAGCGTTTCAGGAACCTGGAAGAGGCCGACCTCCGCACCGCTCACTTCTTTCGCACCCTCTGCAACGGCCTCAGCCATGCGATAGATATGACCGTACATACTGTAAAATAGAATGTTTACCTTCACCTCTCCCCCCTTTTATTCGTAAAAAAAGCCTCCACGGCACATTTTGTATCAGGGAGGCCACTCTTCACTTGCATGTGCATCCCGATGATTTCTTACCACATCCGCTGCACACGCCATTTTTAATAGGTTTCCCGCATTTCTTGCATGGTGAACATCCACACGTTTGACACATAATAATCACCTCCTTATTAATTGGCCATATTAAATTAATGCCATATCAATCGGAGGATGTCAAGGAGAGCAGGGATTCCAGAGACAATCGATCCTTACGACAGTAACTTCAGGCAGAAACTTCAACCTTGACAATTATAGCGAAAAACGGTAGGAATAATAACTTGATACATGTTTTACAGAAGGATTAGAGGAGTTAATCAGTGGCAATTTCCGGCGACATAGATACAATGCCTCTTGCAGACCTTTTCCAATGGGTTGAGATGAACAGAAAGACCGGCTGCCTTGAAGTTAAATGGCAACATGAATGGAATATCATGGAAAAGAGGATATATTTTCAAAATGGGGTCATCGTATTTGCCTCTTCAAACAAGCAGAAGGAACGGCTAGGAGAGTTTCTTATCTTAAAAAAACTTATAGCTAAAGAAGATTTTGAAAAGTGCCTGAAAGAGGGGAAAGAACAAAACAGAATGATGACGGATGTCATGCAGTCCAACAAACTCATTTCAAAGGAAAAGCTCACAAATGTGCTGACAGAGCTGGCCGAAAGCATTATATGCGATCTTTTTCGTTGGGAGAAAGGGACATTCTCTTTTACAACCCATCCTGTTCCTGAGCCTATACTTAAGGCTGAAATCCAGTTGAACGGTCAGGGGATAATAATGGAGGCGCTCCGCAGGCTTGATGAGGAAAGAAAAGACGGCCCTATGGATGAAGTAGAGATTCTGGATGAGATATTTTGACGGTTCATCTCAAATATAGATACATAAGATGTTCCGTTTCTGATAAATCAGGTTAAATAAAAAAGGCGGCCAATGGCCGCCTTTTCTCATGTATCGTATCCGATATGTTACTAAGCCCTTCCCTTCAGGAACGCCGGGAGCTGGTTCGCCTCTCTCGGGCCAACCACGACCTTCCACCCATCACCAAGTTTATCTTCAAGGGAGCCGGAAAGGACTGAGACATACCCTGGGAGGATAAGCTCCTTCTTTGCAACAAGCTTAGAGGCCTCGCTATCCTTAATAAAGTTGGATATGGAGCCTGCCACAAACTTACCTGCGGCCCATGCCGTGAGGACTGAAAGGCCTTCCACGTTCATGATGGCCAGCCAGCACGGGACCTTGCTGTTCTCAATCTCTCCCCTTACAATAAAGTAAGTAAGGGAGAAGTTGGTTGTGATCAACAGAGGAGAGTTCTCGTTTGCATCTCCGATCTTGTATATCTTCTGCTCGACCTGCATAGGGACCTGCGGGTCTGTGTATATGTTCTGCCTCAGGGTGAGGAGGGCGAGGGTCTTCCACTTCTCTATGCTGTTCACAACTATTATGGATGCATACTTCATGATGCCGATGGAGGCCACGGCAGCCTCTAACGTGGAGTCGTCCCTGCCGACAAAGGAGATTACGGGGAATCCAAGGGGCTTGAAAGACTTCTTGAGGGCTGCCCTCCTTATCATTGTGTACTCTTCAACCATCTCCTTTGCTGTCCTGGCGCCTGAGTCAAGGACTATATCCGTAATACCCATACCCTTTGCTTTTTCAGAAAGGTCTGATAAGGCGTCAAGACCCTTGGCGTAAATCCCCAAGGCAACCTTCTTTTCCTTGGCAATCTTCACCATTGCATCAAGATTTTCAGCATTTGCGCCATAAACAAGAGGCTTCTTGTCGGCGCAATGCCCAATAGCGGCCTCTATGGAGGCAGGGTTGGAAGAGTTTAGGATAAGACCGGCATTTGGAGCCCCGTCAGCCACCTGCTTTACAACAGCGGCAAACTTTGCAGGGTCACCTGATTCGTCTGTAATACAGACCAGGTCGACTCGGAGCATCTGGCCTACCCTGTCAATCTCTGAGGAGTTGACATCAGCTATGTGCTTTCCTATCGCATCCGCACCCTCTGTGTCTTTTATGTTCAGGGCTATAGGGCAGGGATTGACAAACTTTTTCTCATGCCTGGAGAGGACTGTCTCTTCTCCTACTTTTATCCCTTTGGGTCCCAAGGTGATCCCCTTTATGGGAGGCTCAGCCGCAGCGCCTAAAAATTTCTTCGCCTCTTCAGACAGGTCAGGGCATTTATCTGTGCTTTCCTGCAATGCCGCCAGTTTCATGGCAAATGCGAGACAGGTCGGGTAACCGCACTTCTTACAGTTTGTTTTAGGAAGGTGCTTAAATATCTCTACGCCGGACAGGGCCATATCAATTCTCCTTAATTAAATAAGTTCGCTAACAAGCTTATTTACAGTCTCAATCGCCTTCGGATGCCTCATCACAAGGAGGTTGCAACCCGCCATAATCATGGTTGAGGCAGTAATAGATTCCCACACAATCCCCCTCTCCGTAAGTGCGCCCCATTCGGGAAGCTCGGACTCCGGGGCTGCGCTCTCTTTTGTCTTCCATACGTTTGGACCAATATCGCACAAGAGAGGAGTCTGCATCATCGGGTCGTTCTGGACAAGGGCAGCCTGGCGGATCCTCTCCATTACGGAATATGTATATTCGATACCGTATCCCAGTGCAGAGGACATGGGATCCATTATGATATTGTCCTTATTGAACCCCATCTGGGTTATAAGGATGTTCAACTGCTTTGCAAGGTTCACATCAAGCTGGCTCATGGCAATGAGCTTGTGGTTGTTGGCTATGGCCGCTGTAACTATGGTCTTGTAGTTCTCCTCCTGTGCCTTTCCGAGGATGCATTCCCTGCCCTTAGCAGCTTCAGCAGCAGCCTTCAGCACCTGGGCGTCCTTTTCTATATGTCCGCTCCCCAAAATCATTAAAGGAACATCTATTGCGGAAAGGACCTCTGTTACGGTCTTCACAGCATCTTCCGCCGACCTGTTCTCTCTGTCGGGATGGGTCCCTGCGAGTCTAAGGGCTACGATCTTTGCGCCGAGGGAATCCTGACAGAACCTGGCCCATTTGGCAGGAGATTCACTTACGCCGTCATAGGCCTTTCTCACCGTGTCAGGCCAGTCCGATGGCGCAACATCCTGGATCTCAATAGCAATTAAAGGCCTGTTTGGGATGCTGCACTCAAATGAAAGGAACGGCAGACCGTTCTCTCCCCCTACTGTAACTGCTTTGTCCCCTGAACCAAAGGTCAGGGCGTTTACTTTACCTGCATAGGTATCTTTAGGTATCACAAAAGGCATGGTTCCTCCTACATCTCTAAATAAGAATGGGCGTAAAGCCTCTTTTCCATAAGCACTTCAACTGTCTTCATCGTATCCATAAATTCCTTGTCATTGGGGTCCGCAATAGCGGAATAAAGTCCCTCATACATAAGCAGGACAAGAAAGTTTCTGGTGATAATCCCCCTCAACTCCTTCGGAGCGCCGTTTGCGATATTGGAAAGACCGACAGTGGTCTTCATCGGCGGGTCGTTCAACTCCCTGAAGAGCCTTATGGCCCTGATCGACTCCTTGCACTTGTCCTGCTGAAAGGGGACCGGTAGGATAAGCGGGTCAAGCCAGATGTCCTCCATAGGAACGCCGCACTCCATGGCCTTGCCCATTATGTTTGCCGCAACCTCGCACCTCTCTTCAGCCAGGGCAGGGATTCCCTTTTCCGTAAGTGTAAGCGCTATGATCTCCGCATTATACTCCCCTGCCAGCGGCATCATGTTGTTAAGCCTTTCCTCCTCGCCTGATGCCGAATTAATGAGCGCCCTTCCCCACTTGTTGTTATGGGCCTTAAGACCTGCTATCATGGCAGCCTTGTTGGTTGTATCAAGGCATAAGGGGACGGGCACCACTTCCTGTATCACCTTTACCGCCCAGTCCATCAGCTGAGGGCCGTCATCCTCTGCAGGGCCTATGCTGACATCAATATAATTTGCGCCCTTTTCAAACTGCGTCCTGGCCAGTTCCTGAAGCGGCTTGGGGTCCCTGGCAGCCATTGCCTCCCTCACCTTCTTGGCAATGACGCTGATTCTCTCACCTATAATAATCATCAAGTGCTCCTTCAGAGATAATACTAACAACCAATTGGGGGCAAATTGTATACAGTGTGCAACAGAAAGTCAAGATTTTTTTCGGCAAAATTTACTACCAAAAAACTTGAATTTGTTTAAATTTACCTTTATAATTTTCTCAGTAATTTTTTATACCAGACTAAGGGGTAAATTATATGCAGGGCAAGGAAACTTTGCTGCTGATAGATGACGACAAAGATATCCTTTCTATAACCAGAATGATGCTGGAGGGGTGTGGTTTCTCCGTCCTTACGGCCAACAGCGGCCGCAAAGGGGTCAATATTTTTCGTGAGAATACAGACAAGATAAAGGTTGTATTAATAGACCTGATTATGCCGGATATGGATGGGATAGAGGTATTCCGGGAAATGAAAAAGATTAGAAGCGACGTAAAGGTAATTCTTGTCAGCGGGTATAATAACGAAGAGATCAAACGCCGTTTCTGCGATGATGGCTTTGCAGGCTTAATCCAGAAACCGTATGACGTGGAATATCTATTAAATAAGATCAGAGCAATTTAGGTCCCCTCTGATATCCTCCAGCTTATCTCGATCTTTGCCAGAGGCCTTAGCGTTGCCATTACTGAGCAGTACTTTTCTTCTGAAAGTTTTACCGCCCGCTCAACAACAGCCTTAGAGAGTTTATCACCCTTAAATACATATTCCACAGAAACACGGGTAAAAACGTGCGGATCTTCAATAACCCGTTTTTCTCCGCCTATATTGATAGTCAGGGCGGCCACCTCCTGCCTCTTCTTCTTCATGATAGATATAACATCCATCCCGGTACAGCCGCCTAAGGCAACTAGGAGAAGGTGCATGGGTCGGAAGCCCGAACTCCTCCCACCGTGCTCCTGGTCTGCATCCATGACAAGAGAATGTCCGTCAACAGATTCCCCGACGAACTGCATATCTCCGGTCCAGTGTACATTGACATCAATCATAAAAGCCTCCTAAAGGATTAATAAGGTTGCACAGGCTTAACAGGTTAAGAAATCTTTCGCAATGCTGCTATATCAGAAATGACCAGACCGGTCATTTTGGCGACATATTTCAGCTGCCGCCGGGACCTCTGGTCACTATCAGGACAACGACAAACAAGACCAAAATAATTATATTAGCCCAACTCATAGTTAAACCTCCTTATCCTTATTCTTCCGATTCCAGCCCCTCTTCATATACTGCATAATACCTGCATAATATCAAGTAAGCTTTCATTAACCTAATGTGTAGCTGTTTGAAAGCAACTTGATATAAACAAGACAGGCCATCCTGAAATCACAGTATATATGCGGATCAGGACAGAGCAGTTTTCCCGGAGGAATCTCCATCTTATACTTTTCGCAAAGAGCCATCAACTAACCCTCTTTAACTCCAAGCTTGCGGAGCATTGCCATCATTCCACACCAGCTTGTAAACCCAGACTGGAAAAGGTTCAGGCCTACAAAGCCTGTGAACCACAGCCAGTTTTCGGAATGCACCTTAGCAAGAACCAGGCTTGCCAGGATAAATGTCCCGGCAATCAGCCTCAAAGCGCGGTTTATCGTCCACATCAAACACACCTCCATTCGATAAAATTGAACTGGCAGACTATTATCAATTCAAAAATTTGAATATATAAAAATTCCGATTTATATTGCCCAAAAAAAATTACTTTTTCCCGGCTGCTTCATTTGCAGCCTTCAACGCCTTCAATATCCCCTCAACCCTTTTATCCACTACCTTATAGCGAACATGAATCCCTTCCCTGTTAGAGTCAACGACACCTTTGTGCTTCAGAAGGGTCAGGTGCTGGGATACCGTAGCCTGGGGCATCTCAAGACACTCCCACATATCCTTTACGCAACAATCGGCCTTATCCAGCAACCCTGCCACTATCTTGAGCCTCACAGGATGCCCCAAGACCTTTAACAGTTCAGCCTCTTTTATGAAATCACTCTCTGCAAACTTGTCCATATCCCACCTTTTGTAAATATATGAATATATGAATAATTATTACCATCCCCCGGATAGGTTGTCAAGAGGTTTTTAAAAAAACACCCAGATAAAAACCATTTGACCGCTCCCGCTGTTTCAATTAAACTTCCTGTGATGATTACCCATGCTATTTTAAAAGAACTGGAAGGTGTGGTCGGCATAGATAACCTGCTGACCTCAAGGGCTAACCTGGTTTGTTACTCCTACGATGCCGCAGGGCAGAGTTTTATGCCTGATGCCGTTGTCCTTCCGGCAAACACCGGCGAGGTCTCTGAGATAGTCAGGCTTGCCAATAAATATAGACTGCCGCTGATTCCCAGGGGCGCAGGCTCAGGGTTTGCCGGTGGAAGCGTACCTGTCAAGAGTGGAATCGTCATACACCTGTCGAGGCTTAATAAAATCTTAGAGATAGACAACGAGAATCTGATTGCAGTGGTTGAACCATGCGTTGTGACAGGCGTATTCCAGGATGAAGTAGAAAAGCTTGGCCTGTTTTATCCACCTGATCCTGCATCCCTGAAGTTCTCCACCATGGGAGGCAACGCATCCACAGGTGCTGGCGGACCAAGGGCCGTAAAATACGGGGTTACAAGGGACTACATACTTGGACTGGAGGTGGTAACACCTACCGGCGAGATAATAAATACTGGCGGGAAGACCGTTAAAAGGGCTACAGGGTACGATATGACAAGGCTTATGGTCGGCTCCGAAGGGACCCTTGGGATCATAACAAAACTTATCATAAGGCTTATCCCCTTGCCTGAGGGAAAAAAGACGATGACCGCCTTCTTCAGGAGTGCTGAAGATGCTGCTCGAACCGTTTCTGATATTATTAAGTCAAGGATAGTCCCGACCACCCTTGAGCTTCTGGACAAAAACACCCTCGCATGTGTAAAGGAAAACCTTGGAATGGATCTTCCAGAAGAAACCAGTGCAATGCTTCTTATAGAGATAGACGGCGACCCCCTGATCCTTGACAGGCAGGCAGGAAAGATACGGGACGCTTGCCGGAAAAACGGATCCATTGAATTCAATGTGGCTGGAAATAAGGAGGAGGCCGATACCCTCTGGAAGGCAAGAAGGGGGGCGTCACCTTCAATGCTCAAGTTCTGGCCCGGAAAGATAAGCGAAGACATTGTTGTCCCAAGGAACAAAATACCTGGCATGATAAGAAGGCTGGATACCATATCTGACAAACATAATCTCACTATCGCATCCTTCGGCCATGCAGGGGACGGGAACCTCCACGTCAATATAAGGGTAGATAAAAAGAACGCGCAAGAGATGAAAAGGGCTGAAGAGGCCATAAAAGATATATTCAGGGCCACAGTGGAGCTTGAAGGAGCCATTTCAGGGGAGCACGGGATAGGGATGTCAAAGGCCCCTTATCTGAAGATGCAGCTTTCAGAAACAGAGATAGGGATGATGAAGGCGATAAAGAAGGCTCTTGATCCGAACAACATAATGAATCCTGGAAAGATATTTGATTAAGGCTATCGGTCACTGTTATCAATTAGGCGAGCGATCTTCCAAGAATTGTTATTTTGACGCCTCACAATAAATACCGACTTACCTTCGGATTTGATTTGTTCTCCCCCTGCTTTTGGGATAGCCGTCAACGTATAACTATTCCAGAAATATCCCAAATCACCAGCCACCTCTACCTCCACTACCTTGCCTTCGCCCTTGACTGTGAATTCCTTAAAAAAGGACTGATAAAGAGCACGAATAGCATTCTTTCCAGTCACGGCAGGCTGGCCTTGAGGCATCAATACCGGATCATTTGTGAATAACGAAAGAAGCGCCTCTGTTTCACTGCGATCCCAGCCAGTACGCCAATCCTCTGCCAGTTTCTTAATTGCGGCTACATCTTCACTCTGTATAGTCATTATGATTACCAATACATACAACGCTCCGGTTCAGCGGCGGCGGTATGCCGTCCGCTAGAACCGGTGGTTAGCTTACTGTTTTTTCCGCCCAGTCAGGAGCCCATGAAGACTTTTATGCCACGCTCAGATTAGGTCGAAGCGGTCTAAGTTCATGACCTTATTCCAGGCCGCGACGAAGTCGCGCACGAACTTTTCCTTCGCATCGTCTTGCGCATAGACCTCGGCCAGGGCGCGCAACTGCGAGTTGGAGCCGAATACAAGGTCAACTCGGGTAGCGGTCCACTTGAGCACGCCCGTATTGCGGTCGCGTCCTTCGAACGTGTCCCTGGCATCGGACGTGGGCTTCCACACCGTTTCCATGTCGAGCAGGTTGAGGAAGAAGTCGTTGGTCAGCGTCCCAGGCCGTTTCGTGAACACGCCATGCTGTGACTGGCCTACGTTGGCACCCAGCACGCGTAGGCCGCCGACAAGCACGGTCATCTCGGGCGCGCTCAGGGTCAGGAGGTGTGCCTTGTCCACCAGCATTTCCTCGGCCGACACGGTGAATGCCTTCTTCTGGTAATTGCGGAAACCGTCGGCCTCGGGCTTCAACACGGCGAACGATTTCACATCGGTCTGGTCTTGCGAGGCGTCAGTGCGACCCGGGGTAAAGAGCACCTCCACCGCGTGACCGGCAGCCTTGGCAGCCGCTTCAACCGCTGAGCAGCCAGCCAGCACGATGAGGTCCGCCATGGAGACCTTCTTCCCGCCTGTCCGGGCGCCGTTGAAGGCCCGCTGGATTGTTTCGAGCACGCCCAGCACCTTGGCCAGTTGCGCCGGCTGGTTGGCTTCCCAGTCCTTTTGCGGCGCCATGCGAATGCGCGCGCCGTTGGCGCCGCCGCGCTTGTCCGAGCCACGGAAGGTGGCGGCCGAGGCCCAGGCGGTAGAAACCAACTCCGCCAACGACAGGCCCGAGGCCAATATCTTGGCTTTGAGGTCGGCAATGTCCTTGGAGTCGATCAGGGGGTGATCGACGGCGGGGAGCGGGTCTTGCCAGATCAGGTCTTCGGCCGGGACTTCAGGGCCGAGGTAGCGGACCTTGGGACCCATGTCGCGGTGGGTCAGTTTGAACCATGCGCGAGCGAAAGCGTCAGAAAGGGCCGGCGGGTCTTGGTGGAAGCGGCGCGCAATGGGCTCGTAGATCGGGTCGAAGCGCAGCGACAGGTCGGCCGTGGTCATCATGGGCCGGTGCTTCTTCGATGGGTCATGGGCGTCCGGAATCATGTGTTCCAGTTTGACGTTCTTCGCCACCCACTGATGGGCGCCTGCGGGGCTCTTGGTCAGCTCCCACTCGTAGCCGAACAGCATGTTGAAGTAGCACATGTCCAATTTTGTGGGGTTGGGTTTCCATGCGCCTTCGATACCGCTGGTGGTGGTGTGCACGCCCTTGCCGGTACCGAAGCTGTTCTTCCAGCCCAGGCCCATTTCCTCCAGAGGGGCGGCCTCAGGCTCGGGGCCCACCAGTTTCGGGTCGCCCGCGCCGTGCGCCTTGCCG
>JAENJC010000120.1 GCA_016844545.1 Deltaproteobacteria bacterium
ACCTTCTCGGTCTTGCCTATGTGACTCTTGTTTCTCTGTTTAGAAATAATCTTTTGCAGCGCCATGACCCGATTATATCGCTCCTTTTTTACCTTTTCAGGTATCTGGCGCTTAATCAGGGAGGCAGGGGTACCCTCCTCGTGTGAATAGCTGAAGGCGCCAAGCCTGTCAAACTCGAACTCCTCTATGAAGTTAAGCAGCTCTCAGAAATAGGTTTCAGTCTCCCCCGGAAAGCCCACTATAACAGAGGTTCTTATGATCAGGTCAGGTAGAGCCTCCCTGAGCCTATACAAGCGGTTTCTGAGCTTGTCCCCGGTGATCCCCCTTCCCATATCCTTAAGCATCCTGTCAGAAACATGTTGGATAGGGATATCCAGGTATTTCAGAACCTTTTCCTCATTTTTTATAACATCTATTAGTTCGTCCGTAACAAACTGCGGATATGTATATAGAAGCCTTATCCACTCAAGCCCCTTTATCTTGACCATCTCTCTTAACAAGGAGGAAAGACCGAGACCGCTCTTAAAATCTATCCCGTATGATGTCGTATCCTGAGCTATAAGGATAGCCTCTTTCATTCCCTTTGAAACAAGGTTTTCAGTTTCCCTGATAATGGAATTTACCGGCCTGCTCCTGAACCTTCCCCTTATTCCTGGGATCGCGCAGAAGGTGCAGGTATGGGAACACCCTTCTGCTATCTTTATGTATGCAGTGTGTTTTGGGGTTGATACGAGCCTCGGAGTGAGGTCGTCATAGATATACTCAGACTGGGTTAGATATGATCCTTTCTCTTCCTTTTCAAGGTGTTCAACTATCTTGTGGTGCTCACCCGTCCCTATCCAGAGGTCTACCTCAGGGAGTTCTTTTGTAAGTTCCTCCTGATACCTCTGCGGAAGGCATCCGGCAACAACCAGCAGTTTGCAGTTACCGGTTCCCTTCAACGATGCCAGTTCAATGATCTTGTCTATTGACTCTCTCTTTGCGTCCTCTATGAAGCCGCAGGTGTTTATTATAATGACCTCGGCATCACGGTCATCAGCGGTTATCTCATAGTCATGCCTTGCAAGAATTCCCAGCATGACCTCGGAGTCAACAAGATTCTTCGGACACCCAAGAGATACAAAAGATACTTTTTTATGCTTTTCCAATTACTTCCCTATCCTTTCTTTATGCTTTATATTCTTCATTGTATATTTTCCCATAGCCGTTTCAAACTCTTTTCTTATCTCTTCCCTCAACCCCTCCGGTTCCAGCACTTCCGCCTCTGCCCCGAACGACAGAATCCATTTCTTCACATCCCACCAACCGGAGGTCTTTATCTCAAGGATTATCGAGCCGTCAAGCTGGTCGATAACCTTCCGGCCTTCCGAAAAGGTCAAGGGTTTTCAGGAGTTTTATTAGGTTGCTTCCACGCATCAGCCTCTCTCAGAAAAACTTCAGTTCCACAACCGTTGCAATCATTTCAAAATCAGAGTCGTTGTGGAGCAGGAGAAGATTATTCTCAACCGCTGTTTGAGCGATTATAAAATCTATAGTGCTGCTTACGGTGAGACCTTTCTTGCGGCACTTGAAATAAATCAAGGCCGCCTCAGCAAAGGAACTTTTGGGGTGTTTAAGACCATAAAATCTTTGTGTATCTAAGTACTCCTTCAGTTCGTAAAAGCCCTTTTCTGTCTTTACCCCTTGAAGAAGCTCCTGGTATATAAACGAATTGATCCCGTATGGTATGCCTCCGTCAAGGATTGATTGGAATTTATGAACGGCCGGATTATCATTTCCCTTCAAGTAATCTATCAGAACAGAAGTATCAACGAGTACCATTATTTACCTCTTCTTAGCTCCTTGTAGTCATACCCTTCCTGAAATTGGATATTCCCTCTTAGCTTCCGCAAGTCCATTCTTTTATGGTGTTCAACAAACTCTCTCAGTGCTTCATTGATAAGGTCTTTTTTGGTATGTAGCCCGGTATATTTAAATGCCTCATTCAAAAGGGCATCATCTATAACGATATTTGTCCTCATATACACCTCCTTATACACCTTACTTAACACATATATGGGAATTTGACAAGATTTTTTACTTATGTGTGGCCAAAATCGTCACATGTGGGGTGTAAGATAAGACCCTCAAGAGATAAAAAAGATACGCAAGGCTCTCCTTGAAGACTGCAAGCTGGATACACTGGCGATGGTGGAAATTTTGGAGAAGTTAAAAATTGCAAAAGGGCCGCATCCTCGCTCCTGAAGATTATGAACCTTCAACTTCTTTCCTCAACCCTTCTATTATTTCGGCAATCCTTGCACCCTTTATCTTAAGGGACGCCCTGTTTACAATAAGCCTTGATGATATATCCATAATCTTCTCCACCTCCACAAGACCGTTCTGACGTAAGGTCTCACCTGTCTCAACCAGGTCAACGATCCTCTCAGACAGTCCTATCAGAGGCGCCAGCTCTATGGAACCATAAAGCTTGATAAGTTCCACCTGGATACCCTTTGACGCAAAATATCTCTCTGTTATGTTCGGATACTTGGTGGCAATACGAATGCTTGTCCACTGTGACGGGTCGTCCTTTGCTGAAAGGGCCGCAGGCTCAGCAACTATCATCCTGCACCTGCCAATCTTCAGGTCCAGAGGTTCGTAAACGTCCCTCTCCGTCTCAGAAAGGACATCCTTCCCTGCGATCCCTATATCTGCGGCACCATACTCCACATAGGTAGGTACATCTGTGGGCTTCACTACGAGGAATCTCAGCCCATTTTTCTTGTCCTCAAATATCAGCTTCCGCGACTCCTCCATATTCTCAGGAGGCTCTATCCCAATCTTAGCGAATATCTTGAGGGCCTGTTTCATTACACGACCCTTGGGAAGGGCAATGGTCAATGACGAAGAACTGCCTGCTGCTGACTGTTGACTTTTATCTTTCATTTCACCCTCTTTATCTTTGCCCCAAGCCTTGAGAGCTTTTCCTCTATCCTCTCATAACCCCTGTCAAGGTGGTATACCCTGGAGACCTCGGTTACCCTTTCTGCCGCAAGACCTGCCAGTATCAGCGATGCGCTGGCCCTTAAATCCGTCGCCATCACAGGGGCACCGGAGAGGTATGGGACACCTTTAACTAAGGCACTGTGTCCGTCTATCCTTATATCCGCCCCCATCCTCTGAAGCTCGCTGACATGCATGAAGCGGTTTTCAAAAACCGTCTCTGTTATTACAGAGAGTCCGTCACCCAATGTCATTAAAACCATCATCTGGGCCTGCATATCAGTGGCGAATCCAGGATATGGAAGGGTCTTTACATCAACGCTCTTTATCCTGCGATGGCCGATAACCCTTATCCCATCGACCTCAACCTTTATCTCAACCCCGGCCTCCCGCAATTTATTGATAAGGGCCATGGAATGCTCCTCTATGCAGTCCTTGATCTTTATATTCCCACGGGTAAGGGCTGATGCAATCATGAAGGTCCCGGTCTCTATCCTGTCCGGCATTACCCTGTAGAAAACAGGCTTTAACGAAGATACGCCTTCTATCGTTATTACACCTGTGCCCGCCCCCCTGATCCTTGCACCCATCTTGTTGAGCAGGTTTGCGGTATCCACAACCTCCGGTTCACAGGCAGCATTTTCAAGAACCGTAGTCCCCTCTGCCAGGGATGCGGCCATCATGATGTTCTCCGTGCCTGTCACGGTAACTATGTCGAAGTATATCTTAGCCCCTTTGAGTTTCCTGGCCTTTGCCTCCACATAACCGTGCTCTATCTTTATCTCCGCCCCCATCTTTTCAAGGGCCATAAGATGAAGGTTTATAGGCCTTGCCCCTATGGCGCATCCGCCGGGGAGAGAGACCCTTGCCTTGCCGAACCTTGCAAGAAGCGGACCAAGGACAAGGGAAGACGCCCTCATGGTCTTGACCAATTCGTAGGGGGCCTCATGGGAAGTCAATTTGCTGGCATCAACAGATACAGTATGTTTACCCTCATCAGCATCAACCTTTGCGCCAAGGTTGGAAAGGAGCTTTCTCGTTGTCCTTATATCCTCAAGGGTCGGGACATTCTCAAATACGGTAGTCCCTTCAGCCAGGATAGATGCTGCCAGAAGAGGCAGAGCTGCATTCTTGGCCCCGCTTATGGTAACCTCTCCCACCAACCTTTCGCCACCTTCTACGACTATCGTGTCCACTAAATATCTCCTGTTTTTTCTGAATTAGGTAGGAAAGATATCATATTCAGTCCTTACAAGTAAAGCCCAACGTAATAAAAAACCCTTGTGAAAAAGCGTCACAAGGGTTGAATAAGTCTACATAATTTCTTGGTGTAACTGTCAAAACCAAATCATTTCTTGTGGGCCTTTACCACTCTCTCTATTCCAGCCAGGTCTTTAACTGTAGAGATACCCTCGAATGCGCCTGCCTCAGCCATCATTTTTGAAACAGCATCCGCCTGACCCTCTCCAACCTCAACCATCAACCATCCATGAGGTGAAAGGTGATTTGGGGCATCAGCGACAATCCTTTTATAAAAATCAAGTCCTTCTGTACCGCCATCTACAGCCATCCTCGGCTCATAGTCTCTGACTTCGGGCTGGATGTTTGGAATGTC
>JAENJC010000121.1 GCA_016844545.1 Deltaproteobacteria bacterium
GGCTGGGTTATTTATCCCCTGTGGTATATGAAAGGCAGTTTTATGATAGGAAGCTGGCGGCATGAAAGATTTCGTGTCTACTATTGACAGCACAGGTCAGTAGGTTCCCGACGCTACCGTTGAAACTAAATTATTAGCCGTTGAATTTGCGCCGCTGATCGTTATGACACTGTTTGCGGGGCTGAATATATACCCTGCGAGGGACGGAGTAACCGTGTAGCTCCCGTTCACAAGGCCGGAGAAGCTGTAACTCCCGCTCGCGTCCGTGAAGGTCGACCCGGTCGCGCCGCTGCTCAGGGTGATCGTCACGTTCTTCGCCACGGCCCCGCTTACCGAGCCAGAAAGGCTGTAGGTTGCAGCAGCATTGGCCGTTGCCGTGAAGTTCTTTCCAGTGACATTTGCACTGCTCACGCTTACTGCTGAACTGATTGAGCTGAACGTATACCCTGTAAGGGATGGGGTAACTGTGTAACTCCCGTTCGCGAGTCCCGATAAGCTGTAGTTCCCGCTCGCGTCGGTAGTTGTATTAGCAGTTGCCGCACCCGTCAGGTTGATCGTCACACCCTGCAACACGGCACCGCTCACCACACCCGAGATGCTGTAATTTGTAGAAGTAGGGGCTGGTGTCACACCTCCCCCTCCCCCACTCCCACACCCCGCCAAGCCAAAGACCGCCAGCAAAGCCAATACAGTCACGCTCATGGATGCCTTTGAAAACGTCAGGTTCTTCATTTTTAATCTCATAAGTGCCTCCTTTAAAATCAGGGACCATACCAAGTTGCAATCAAAAAAAATTATAAAATCTCCCCTAACCACTCTTTTACAAAGAGGGGGAATATACGAGGCAGCTTCTCAAACAAAAAAGCCTCTCCCGAAAGTATTCCGGGAAAGACCTTTGCGAAAGAGAATATAAAGTTTATAGAAATGGGGGGAAAACAGTAACCGCGAAATGGATGCTTGAACGCACAGAACTACCTGCAAACCGGCGACAGAAGAATATTTTTGAACACTACCCCCGCCAAAGAAACCTCCGAAGGCTTTTAGAGATGGGTTTTGTGAGTGAGTGAGTGAGTGAGTGAGTGAAACCTCGGTGCCATAAATGGCTCCTTTTATGATTTTATCTCAACTTCTGACACCATTTATACTTCTATATTGTTTAGTTGTCAATAATTATTATGTATTTTTTTTGGAACATCTTGAATTACGATGACTGGATTCCGGCCTAAACCCAGCCGGAATAACGGGCTTGGGATTCGAGAATGACATTTTTGGGATTTTGCGAGAACCTCGGAAAAAAAGCTCGCCTCAAAAGGTGCAACAAGGTCAGGGGTGTCAGCATGTTGTCAAATTCTTTTCATCTCACCCTGCTCTAATACCAATTAGCATTCAAATGAAAAATATGAATGCTCAGGTATAATACCAAGTAAGCTTTCTATAAATCATATAATTTAATGTTTGAAAGCAACTTGGTCTAAATATCTTGCATCCTGCACCTTCCATCTGTTATTCTGATAGGCTATGAAACCAATAGTAGCAATTGTAGGTAGACCGAACGTAGGGAAGTCCACTCTCTTTAATCGCATATCAGGGACAAGAAAGGCGATTGTGGACGACATGCCTGGAGTAACCAGGGACAGGAACTACTTAGACGTCACATGGGATGACCATACCTTTACCATGATTGACACAGGCGGGTTCGAGCCTGAGGCGAAAGAAGGGCTCCTTGCCCAGATGAGAGAGCAGGCAATGCTTGCAGTCGAGGAGGCTGACCTTATCGTATTCCTGGCAGACGGGAAGGAAGGGTTAATGCCGGCTGATTACGAGGTTGCCGACCTGCTGCGGCGTTCAACCAAACCGCTGGTATTTGCTGTAAACAAGATAGATTCAAAGAAGAGGATGGAGGGTCTTTACGACTTTTACGCCCTTGGTTTGCCGGAACCTATCCCTCTATCCGCGGAACACGGGACTGGGACCGATGACTTGATGGACAAGATTTTAAGCCTTATCCCGAAATATAGCGAAGAACCACTGTCCGAGGATGTCACAAGACTCGCTGTTATCGGAAGGCCTAACGTAGGAAAATCATCCCTCGTAAACAAGCTCCTGGGTTATGAAAGGCTCATAGTAAGCGATATCCCAGGGACTACCCGCGATACCATAGATACACTCATGACAGTGGACGACAAGAAGTATCTCCTCATAGACACAGCCGGGATAAGGAAGAAAGGGAGAGTCAGCCAGAAGCTGGAAAAATATACAGTAGTTCAGGCATTAAGGAGCATGGATAGGTGTGACGTGGTTCTGCTGATGATAGATGCGGTGGAAGGGGTCACAGAGCAGGACACCAAGGTTGCAGGTTACGCCCATGACAGAGGGAAGGGTTGTGTCATTGTTGTAAACAAGTGGGACCTGATTGAGAAGGAGACAAAGACTTACGAGAAATACGTGGATGACGTCCGCTTCAAGCTTAAATACCTGGCTTATGCCCCTGTAATTTCTATCTCTGCCCTGACCGGGCAGAGGGCAGTGAAGGTCCTGGAGGTCGTTGACAATGTCTCTGCCGAATGCAGTAGAAGGGTGGGTACAGGTGTCTTGAACAGGGCATTTCAGGAGATGACAAAGGGTCACATGGCTGGGATGTATATGAACAGGGCCGTGAAGTTTTATTATATAACCCAGACCAGCGCAAAACCTCCCACATTCACGCTATTCGTCAACTTCCCTGAAGGGGTACACTTTTCATATGAGAGGTACCTGGAAAACAAACTGAGAGAGGCCTTCGGATTTGAAGGTACCCCGATAAGACTCCAGTTCAGGAAGAGGGGAAGGTGATCAGTTAAATCTATTCATGGCCGCCTCAACACCTTCTGCAATAATAATCTCGACGGCTTTGGAAGCACTTTCTATTGCATCCTCTATCAGTGGCTTTTCAACTTTAGAAAAATGGCTCAGGACGTAGTCGGAAACCTGGGACTCATCTTTTGGTCTTCCTATCCCTATCCGCACTCTTACAAACTCATTGCCTCCGGTCTGCTCGATTATGGAACGCAGTCCGTTGTGGCCGCCGTGCCCACCCTTTTCCCTGATCCTGATTTTCCCTGTCGGAAGCTCCAGGTCATCGCAGATCACTATGCAGTCAGATAGATTCAGCTTATAAAAAAACAGGAGTGAAGAGACAGACTCTCCACTCCTGTTCATATATGTCTGAGGCTTTGCAACGATAACGTCTTCGCTGCCTACATTCCCCTTGCCTATTATGGCCTTGAATTTAGATTGATTCAGGGATATACGGTTTTTGTCTGCAAGGAGATCCGCCACCATAAACCCGATGTTGTGACGGGTTCCTACATACTCATCTCCAGGATTTCCAAGGCCGACAATCAGTTTCAAAAGGCCCTCGCCCCTGCCTTATTTCTTTGCGGCAGGCTTCTCCTCTTTCTTCGCTCCTACAACTTCTTTCTTCGCTGCACCGGCCTCTTCCTTCTTTGGCTCTGCCAGGCTTGCGGCAAGCTGAGCGGCTGCCTCTTCAGGTGTTGCAATCTTTTCTGCAGCAGGGGCAAGAATTGCCACTACTGTATCTCCTGCAGGGTCCAGAACCTCGATACCTTCAGGGACCTTTACATCCTTCACATGAACGGAATCGCCTACAGCAAGGTTTGTGACATCCACTTCGATAAAATCTATCAGGTTTCCAGGCAGACACCTTATATCCAACTCTCTCCTGAGATGCTGCTCGATCCCGCCTTCCTTAACGCCTATGGCCTTACCTACAAAATGGATCGGTATCCTTGCAGTAATCTTTTCATCCATCAGGACTTCACACAGGTCTGCATGGAGATAACTCCTTTTTAATGGCGTCAGTTGAAGTTCCTTCAAGAGTGCAACCCTATCCTTTTCCTTTTTCCCGTCAAATTTCAGGGTTATCAAGGTGTTGCGACCGGATTCAGACGATATAATCTTCTTCAGGTCAGTCGGGTTCAGGCTCAAGGCCACAGGTTCTGTCTTATGCCCATAAAATACAGCAGGAATAAGTCCCTCCTGCCGCAGCCTCCTCGCAACTCCTTTGCCGGTGGCATTTCTTACTGTTACCGCTAATTCACGCTGTTCCATTTTACTTCCTCCTTAATTTATACCAAGTTGTTTTCAAATATTTACTGAAAGCTTACTTGGTGTTATGCAGACCGCTATAGATTTAAGTGTTTGATAGCCAATATAATATTATACAAATAGCGAGCTCACTGAATCACCTATATATACCCTTTTTATTGCCTCAGCCAGTAAGGATGACACAGACAGAACCTTGATCTTTTTGCATGCAGCCCCTTCTTTGGTAAGAGGGATGGTGTTTGTGACAACCAGTTCTTCCATTACCGACTGTTCGATCCTTGAAATAGCAGGACCTGAAAGGACTGGATGGGTACTGATGGCATATATCTTTTTTGCCCCGTTGTCCTTAACCGCCTTAGCACCCTGAGTCAACGTGCCGGCAGTATCCACCATATCATCCACCATTATGGCAACCTTTCCATCTACATCTCCGATTATATTCATTACCTCCGCCACATTTGGGGCAGTCCTTCTTTTATCAATGA
>JAENJC010000122.1 GCA_016844545.1 Deltaproteobacteria bacterium
GATCGAACCGAGAAGGTCACCCATTCGAAACCAGCTCTAATTGCCATTTCGGGAGTAAAGGGTCGCATCGTTTACTTTGATAAATTGAAAATTCAAAATGAAAGATGCGACTCTAATTTTTCCAAGAAAAACCGACAAAGATCGAGGTAATACCCATCTGTGTAGAAGTCACTCTCCGAATCTTTCTTCCCAAAAAATTAACTATTCGGTTATAATCCGAGATATGGAAGCCGACAGAGGCAGATCAGAAGATTCTTTCATAGAGAATCTGAAGACTATATGCCTATGCAAAAACATCAAGAAAGGGACTATCCTCAAAGCCGTATATGGAGGGTGCTACACGGTGGATGCTGTCAACAAGAAGCTGGGTACAGGAGGCGGCGACTGCAAAGGCGAGAGGTGCGGCCCAAAGATAAAGGAGATGATAGAAGAGTTCCTGAAAAAGGTCTGATCAGTCCAAATCCTTATGGGGTAATCGCGTCTACACCTTTCACAAACGATAAACACCCGTCAAGATTTATTCCAAGTTGCTTTCAAACGGCTACTTATTTAGGTTAATGAAAGCTTACTTGGTATTATACCCGGATGGGTATTAACACCCATCATTTTAAGCAATTCCTCTATATCGGTAGTCGGCTGCCCGCAGCTGTGATTTCGGCACACATACGCAGTGGCCTTGCCCTCTATAGAATTTTGCGCCGCGGTAAAGGGAGCTATTCTTGTAATGTCCGGCTCCCTTTGCTCAGTCGGACGATGAAGGACTGTCATGTTAGGAATAAATGTCGTATTAACGGCCTTTATCATGGCCTTTGTGTCCTCTGCCCCCGAATCCCCGGCTATGACTACCTCGCAGGAAGGCCCTGCCGCAAAGTCTGCTGCAACCATCAAATAGGTGTAGGCTGAAGGTCTATTTGTTACTTCCATGGAAAAGGCACGGCCTAACATATCTGCTTTTTCCTCAAGGTCGGGAGACCCTGTAATCCTTCCGAGTCTCAGAAGGTTAAGCATCGCAAAGGAATTCCCGGATGGTACGGCACCGTCGTAGATCTCCTTTCTTCGAACAATGAGCTTTTCACCGTCATCAGGAGTGAAATAAAAACCGCCTGACCTTTCATCCCAGAAGTGTTTTATCAGATCGTTATTAAGTTCCAGTGCCGTCTTTAGGTATCTTACATCAAACGTGGCCTCATAAAGGCCTATTAAGGCAGAGCTAAAGAAGGCATAGTCGTCAAGATAGGCAGGTATTGCTGCCTGACCATCCCTGTAACGATGAAGAAGTCTCCCATCCGGTTTCCGCATCTTATTCAGGATGAAATCACATGCGTCTCGTGCCGCCTCCGCATATTCGGGCATGTCAAATACCCTTGCCCCTTTTGCCAGCGCCGCAATCATCAGCCCGTTCCAGTCGGTCAATATCTTGTCATCTTTATGGGGATGGATCCTCTCTTCACGGGCTGCAAACAGTTTTTGTCTTGCTGTTCCTATCGATTCCATGAGTTCATTTTCGGTCAGCTTCAATTCCTCAGCAAGCCCGGCAAAATATTTAGTCATATAAAAGATGTTTTCACCTGATTTGCCGCTCCTTCCAAACTCTATGAAGTTCCCGCCCCGCTCAAGATTAAAGGCCTCCAAAATCAGTTTCGCCTCTTGATTGTTCAGTACCTCCCTGATCTCCCCTTCGGTCCATAGATAAAACTTCCCCTCTTTCCCTTCGCTGTCTGCATCCTCCCCGGAATAGAAACCGCCATCCTGTGCAGTCATATCCCTCAGGACATAGGTGAAGATTTCCCTGGCCGCGTTCCCGTACTCTTCTTTGCCTGTTGCCTGGAACGCCTCCGTGTAAGCCATTGCCAGCATCGCCTGGTCGTAAAGCATCTTCTCAAAGTGGGGGACAAGCCATTTTGCGTCGGTAGAATAGCGATGAAACCCAAATCCTATGTGATCGTATATCCCTCCGAGACGCATTTCTCTAAGGGTCTTTTCCACCATCATCAATGCGGTTTCATTACCTGTGCGTTTCCAGTATCTAAGCAGGAAAAGGAGGTTGTGAGGAGTCGGGAACTTCGGGGCCTGGCTGAAGCCGCCTGCCTCATCATCAAAGCGCGTGGCAAGCTCCTCGTATGCGGCAGCTAAAACCGTCTCATCCAGCCTTCCCCCCATTCCGCCTTCAACCGTCTGCCTCAGTGCAGATTCCACCTGGCCGGCAGAAAGGGTTATCTCCTCTCTTCGGGTCAACCAGACCTCTCCGATCTTGGGGACAAGCTCCAGCATACCGATCATTCCGGAGCGCCCACCTCTGGGGACATAGGTTGCCGCATAGAACGGTTTTTTCTCAGGAGTGAGTATCAGATTGAGAGGCCACCCACCGCTCCCCGTCAGCATCTGGGCCGCTGTCATGTATATTCCGTCAAGGTCAGGACGCTCCTCCCTGTCCACCTTGATGGAGACAAAGGTCTCGTTCATCAACCGCGCCACTTCAAGGTCTTCAAACGACTCCTTCTCCATGACATGACACCAGTGGCAGGTGGAATATCCAATGGAAAGAAAGACAGGCTTATTTTCGGCCCTTGCCTTTGCAAAGGCCTCATCCCCCCAAGGATACCAGTCCACCGGATTTTCTGCATGCTGGAGGAGATATGGACTCTTTTCTAAGGCCAGTCTGTTTTTTGTCATGGTTATCTCTTTTATTAGTTTAACCCAGAAAAAGGGATGCGCAATGGAGGAAGGTCATTCTTGAAAATTACTGGTATATTTCGTCTAAAATCATTTCAGGGTTCTTTGGCTGAATCTCCGTTGTCAGCCTTTACAATACCACCAGGTCATCCCTGTGTATAACCTCATCACAGTATTTATACCCAAGGATCTCCTCGATCCTGCTGCTCCTGTGGCCCATGATGAGGAGTATCTCGGCATGGGTGTACCCTGCCAGTCCCTGGGCTAACTTTTTGCCTTCTTTATCCTCCAGCAATACTGCATCCCCTATCCCGAAGTCGCCTTCAACGCCGACGATACCGGTGGGAAGGAGGCTTTTACCTTTGTTTATCAGGGCATCTCTGGCTCCGTCATCTATTATTATCGCCCCTTTAGGTTTCAAGACAGTAGCGATCCAGTGTTTCCTGCTGGTCAGTTTTTCGCTCTGGGAAAGGAATAGTGTCCCTATCTTTTCAGAGGCAAATACCTTGTCGATATTAGACATGTCTATGCCGCTGGCTATTATGGTGGGTATCCCCACAGACGAGGCCTTCCTCGCTGCCTGAACCTTGGTTATCATCCCACCGGTGGCAATGGATGTTCCTACACCCCCTGCCATATGCTCTATATGGCTGTCTATCTTTTCTACCAGAGGGATAAGCCTTGCATCGGCATGAGACCTTGGGTCTTTATCGTAGAGGCCTTCTGTATCGGTTAAGATCAGAAGCAGGTCAGCATCAATCAGACCCGCAACAAGGGCTGAGAGGTTGTCATTGTCCCCGAACTTTATCTCATCCACCACTACTGTATCGTTTTCGTTGATGATGGGGATAAGGCCATAGGAGAGGAGGGTGAAAAGGGTGTTCCTTGCGTTAAGATAGCGGTGCCTGCTGCTGAGGTCTTCATGGGTGAGGAGCACCTGGGCCACATTCAGGTTGTGGGCTGCAAACACCTTCTCATATCTCCCCATGAGAGAACTCTGTCCTGCCGCAGCAGCAGCCTGTTTCTCAGGGATGCTCTTCGGCCTCTCGGTAAACCCCAACTTTCCCATCCCCGCAGCTACAGCTCCGGACGTAACAACGGCAACCTCAAGTCCCCTGCCGAGAAGACTGGAAACCGCAAGAGATAGGTGCGTAAAGGCCTCTTCGTTGAGCCCCCCGCTTTGCATGGTCAGGACTGCGCTCCCGACCTTTATGACAACCCTTTTTGCCCTCTTTATAGTTTCTCTTCTTATTTCCATCCCCTGCCCTCTCCTTTCCGTAACGCATCGAATTTTATGTCCAGAACCAGATCAAGTCAACCAAAATAAAGAAAAAATCACTGGCAGGCATGATTGTAGACAAAGTACAGAAATCAAAAAAGCGTTTCGTGACTGTAGTTTAAACGGGCGCTGTCACTGATTTTGAAAGGAATATTTGGAGAGCAACGCAGTAGGAATATTTAACATGAATACATATCCTATTTTCTTGATATCACCTAAATTGTATTGTTAGCAAGTTAGGATTTATATTTTTAATGCTTTTATATGTTAATCTAAATATTCATTTGCTTGACTTGGCGCTTGCTTTCTGTTTAAGTCGAGAAAACTTGTTAAATATATAGTTAGGCATTTACACGGAGATAATCAACATGACTCAGCAACGAACTTTTATTCACGACAACAAGAGTTTTGAAGTACGCGTAGCAATCCTCAACAATCGCTATTGTGTGAGAGTGTTCCTGAATGGTGTTCAGGTAAGTCCAGAATATTCAGCCACACTTGAAGTCGGCCAAGCTTTCTTCTCGCAACACCAAGAAAGTATAGTAAATCAACTCGCCAGCACCGCCGAAAGTGATATACGCAGAGAGTTTTATTTCAAG
>JAENJC010000123.1 GCA_016844545.1 Deltaproteobacteria bacterium
TACAACAAAACAGTAGAGATAAAAAAGAGCAATAAAGAGTTCTTCAAGGAGATTTGGAAGAAAGCAGGCTGGGATGAGTCTCAAGAGGTCTGGCGGATTGAATTCCAGTTGAGGAGAGAGTTTCTGACAAGTATGTCAACAACCTCCATGCCTGACTTCAGCCAGACAGTAAATGACATATGGAGATACTGCACAAACGACTGGTTAAGGCTTGTCATAGACAATGGAACAGAAAACAGGTCCAGGTGGCCCACCGATGAGCTATGGCAGGGAATCCAGGATATAAGGTTCGGTGATGGCAGCTTTACAGGAATCACCAGGAGTGTAGACAAATCAAGATTACCGGATGATAAGCAGATTTACTTAAACGGGATAGGTATCATTATTTCCTATGCCTTGAAAAACGGCCATAAGGAGATTTGGAAAGCCACTGACAGGTTTCTGTCTGACGCTATAAGGTTTCTTGATGACTATACAAAGAGATCGCCCATTTACAGGGATAGCAAGGATTATATAAAGAAAAAGATGGATGTTAAAAGGGCAAGGTTCAACATAAAGCCGGAATGATGAAATGCAGATTGCAACTTTAAAAGAGGTATCACTGTTCCTGAAGGTCAAAGAATCAACCCTCTATTCATGGGCTGAAAAGGGGTGTATCCCTGCAAGCAAATTAAACGGCCTGTGGCGGTTCGACATGGATGAGATAAGGGAATGGTTCAGGAATTCCATAAAAAGGCCTGTAAAGGTAGATATGGCGATTAATGCTAAATCCGCTCCAATTCGAACCCCGATTCCGGCATAAGCCGAACCCCCCTTCCGAAGTATGTCGAACCCCAATTCCGATTTCATGCCGAACCACTTTATTGCCTTTCCCGGAATAGGGGTTCGGCATAGATCGGAATCAGGAGCCATCAACCATCTGACGAAAAACATAGCGAAGCTGGATGATTTCATTCCATATAACCCATTGCTTTATATCTCAATTTTGGAGGAGCAATGGCACAGGAGAGATTATCCATGCGAAAGATCAAAGAAGTTCTAAGGCTTTATTTCGATTTAAGGCTCGGGAAGAAAAAGATTGCCAGGGCCTGCTCTGTTTCACCCAGCACCGTAAAAGATTATGTCCTCCGTTTTGAGAAGGCCGGCCTTACCTGGCCAGTTGGCGTGGAGATGGACGATTCAGCCCTATCTCTCCTGTTGTTCCCAACAGAGGGGAGGAGGTCTTCTAAATATCCGACACCGGAATTTGGGAAGATGCATGAAGAGCTGAAGAAGAAAGGGGTTACCCTTATGCTTCTTTGGCAGGAGTATAAAGAAAGACATCAGGAAGGGCATCAGTACAGCCGGTTCTGCGACTTGTACCGTAAATGGACTAAAAAACTTGATCTGTCCCTTCGGCAGGAATACAGGGCCGGAGAGAAACTGTTTGTAGACTTTGCCGGGAAAACAATCCCGGTTGTAGACCCTTCTACAGGAGAGATAAGGGATGCAAAGATATTTGTCGCAGTTATGGGAGCAAGCAGCTATACCTATGCCGAGGCGGTGCCTTCAGAGGACCTTCCATCATGGACAGGAGCCCATGTCCGGGCCTTTGAGTACTTTGGAGGAGTGCCCGAGATAATAGTTCCAGACAATCTAAAGAGTGGTGTATCAAAGACATGCAGATATGAACCAGATATCAATCCCACCTATCATGACCTGTGTAAACATTATGGTACAGTGGTCATCCCTGCCCGAGTGGCAAGACCAAAAGACAAGGCAAAGGTAGAAGCCGGGGTATTGCTGGTCACCCGCTGGATCATTGCAGTCCTTCGTCATCATACATTCTTCAGTATCCATGAGTTGAATGAGAAGATCATGGAACTCCTTGAAATACTCAACACCCGTCAGTTCAGAAAACTGGGCAGAAGCAGAAAAGACCTCTTTGAAACAATCGACAGGCCTGCCTTAAAACCGCTTCCTGAAACCAGATACGAATATGCCGAATGGAAGAAGGCAACCGTAAACATAGACTACCATATAGAGGTGGATGGTCACTTCTACAGTGTCCCATATCAGCTGGTAAGGCAACAGATAGAAGTGAGGATGACGACAAGCGTCATTGAGGTCTTATTCAAGGGTAAGCGCATTGCAACCCATAGGAGGAGTCATAGGAAAGGTGGTTTTACCAGCATCCATGAGCACCGTCCCAAGTCTCATCAGAAATACCTGGAGTGGACGCCATCCAGGTTTATAAGCTGGGCGGAGAAGACCGGTCCATATACAAAAGAGCTGGTAGAAAAGGTTATGACCAGCAAACTCCATCCTGAGCAGGGCTTCAGGAGCTGCCTTGGAATACTGAGCCTCGGAAAGAAATACGAAACAGGGAGACTGGAAGCAGCATGTCAAAGGGCTCTTTCCATAAGAGCGTACTCGTACCGAAGCATAAAATCTATCCTTGAATGCGGCTATGACAAAAAGCCGCTGAAGGACGAAAAAGAGGAGGTGATGCCTGCAATACAGCACGAAAACATACGGGGCAACTCGTACTATCTTCACTGATAGAACAAAGGCCGGGACAATGCAAAACAAAAGAACAAACGAAAACAAAATAAAAACAGCAAGGAGGAAGAGATGAATCAGCAGAGCGTAGAAAAGCTGTACCAGATGAGGCTTAATACAATGGCCGGGGCCTTCAGTGAGCAGGTGAAATCCGTATCCATGATGGAGTTGAGCTTTGAAGAGAGGTTTGCCATGATAGTAGACAGTGAATGGACATTCAGGGAGAACAGGAAGCTCAAAAACAGACTGAAGAAGGCGCACATAAAACATGATGCAGCGGTAGAAGACATAGACTTCCGCCATCCAAGAGGACTGGACAGGTCATACCTCCTTTCCCTTGCAACCTGCCAGTGGATAAGGAGCCATCAGAATTTCATCATCACCGGCCCTACCGGCATAGGTAAATCCTACATTGCAGACGCTCTAACCAACAAGGCTTGCCGGGAAGGATTCACAGCGATCTGTTACAGGTATCCACGACTGCTAAGGGAGTTTGAACTGGCCAGGATAGACGGAAGCTACATGAATCTCCTTGGCAAACTGGCAAAGACCGATCTCCTGGTCATTGACGACTTTGGCCTTGCTCCACTGAGCGACAATGAAAGACGGGACCTCCTTGAGATAATGGAGGATAGACACAATACCAGATCTACCCTGATAACGAGCCAGTATCCTATATCGGACTGGCACAGCATGATAGGAGAGCAGACCATTGCCGACGCCATTCTCGACAGGATTGTACACAATGCCCACAAGATCACATTGACGGGAGAATCTATGAGAAAGACAAAGTCAGAGTTGACTCATGCCGAACCATAAGTGTATGATTTAGACAGCCAGCTTCGCTATGGATAAGAGGGGGGTTCGGCATGACCGGAATGCTGGGGTCAGCATGAGCGGAATAGGCAATTAAGAAGGCAGTCAAGAGAAGTGATGTAGACGCAATTATCAGAAAGGTTATTGAGTATGCAAAATGAAAAGGATATACTTCATCCATCGGGAAACCAGGCCCAAGTCAAGGCCCTCAGAAAGGAGGCTTAGATGAAGGGATTGTTTAAGAGGGGCAAGGTCTGGTGGATGAGGTTCAGTTATAAAGGCGAGCAGATTAAGAGGTCTACTGAGACAGAGGACAAGAAGCTGGCCGAAAAGATTTTCTGCAAGGTGACGACCCAGATAGCCGAGGGTAAGTGGTTTGATGTGGATGAGGGGAAGAAAAGGACATTTGCTGAACTATCTGAGAAATATGAAAAGCAGGTCTTCTGCGAACTTAAGGGCCATAAAAACACAAAGGCTTATTTAAATCAGTTGACGGCTTTCTTCGGTTCTTATTCCCTGTCAGATATTACACCCGCAGTCATTGATGATTTTAAGCAGATGAGGAAGGCTAGAGGGGTCAAACCGGCAACAATAAATCGCCAGTTGAATGTATTCAGAAGGATGTTTAATCTTGCCAAGAAGCGTTGGTTGTGGATCAAAGATGTTCCTCCCATTGAGATGGAGCCAAAGGCCGACATAAAAAGGATCAGATACCTTTCATTTGAGGAATATCACAAACTCCTTGACGGCTGTGAGGATTGGATAAGGGAGATTGTCATAGTTGCAGCCTGGACAGGTTTAAGACAAGGAAATGTCCTCAATCTCAGAAAGGATCGTGTTGACCTCAAAGCAAGGGTGATAATGCTTGATAGTTCTGAAACTAAGAATCAAGAAAACCTGATAATACCTATTTCAGGACCTGCCTTCGAGGTTTTAAGGGAGACTATAAGGGGAGGTTCTAAGAATAGCCTTTATGCCTTGTGTGATAAGGATGAAAAGCCCTATTGCAAGAAAAAGGTCGAGAGGGCATTTAAGAAGGCCCTTAAGGCTGCTGGAATAGAGGATTTCAGGTTTCACGATCTGAGGCATTGCTTTGCATCTTGGAACCGTCAGGCAGGGGTAGATATTGACACCCTTGCTGATCTCCTGGGACATAAGGACACGAGAATGAC
>JAENJC010000124.1 GCA_016844545.1 Deltaproteobacteria bacterium
CCGCCTGAATTTTTGTTCCGCTTGCCATTGTGACTCCTGACGTGGTTGAATAGTAAATGTTGTACGAAGTCGCATCGCTGACCGCCATCCAGGCGAGGGTTATCTGGCCGGAATCGCCTGTTGCGGTTACTCCAACTAGGGCGGCCGGAACGGCAGGAGCCGGAGGGATGTTGTCCGGATAGAAGTTCCCGTTGGCGATGTCCGAGATCTTTCCTGTGTAAATCACGGTGCCGGTTTTTTCGTTGACAATGGAAAGATTACCATTCTTTACGGTAATTTTTACGTCCTCGAACATATCATTGAGGTCGAGGTGTTTCATGATGTACCCGCTCATAATCGGCTTTGTATGATCAGCATTGTACCGTTCGATGAGAAGCTGAAGTGTGTTCAGAAGCGAGTCTACGGTTCCAGATAGCTTGAGCGCGATTTTATCGTATGTCTTAGAATTACCATTTTCATAAACATATTCAGGGTCATCGACTTCTGCGGCGATTGCCAATACAGCGTTCGACAGCGGGCTGACGCTTACATCGCCCATTCCTTCGGCATAGGAGTGCAGCTTATACTCCTTTCCATTGGCGCTTCCCTTTGCCTGTAAAATGTAGGGCGATGTCATATCGCTGACATCAAAGGCGAACGAGCCGTCGTTGCCAATGACCGCCGTTTTTACCTGCGGTGCGGCTGACGAGTCCTTGATGCTTATCTGACCGGCCAGTGGAGCCCCGGCAGAAACAGTACCACTTACAATCTGAGACGACAATTTCACTCCTTCGCTATTGCCTATAATCTGCGTCGATACCTCCCCGCCGCCGCTTCCGCAGCCGGAAAGCGCCAGGCCAATGGACAACAGTGAGAGTACGGTGATGGTTAAAATAGTTTTTTTCATCATGCCTTTCATAGTTTCTCCTTTAATAGACAGTTTGTGGTGTTGGTGGAAATGGTTTTTTTCCTGCTGTTCTTTCATAAGTCCCTCCATATTCCCTTTCCAATTTTGGCCACAAAAAAGCCGGGGCCAAACATCTCGTGATATTTCGGCAACCCGGCTGTCTCGGTGAGACCCTGTAGGCTTTCCGCCCCACCCTCACGGATGGTTGAGTATTGTCGTGTACCACCAATTTTATGCCGACTTCTACATTCTCAATAGACCGGCATATTGGTTCCATTTATTACAGTTTCATCACCTCCTTCCCTCCGAATTTTGGCCACAAAAAAGCCGGGGCCAAATATCGTATGATATTTCGGCAACCCGGCTGTCTCTCTGAGACCCTATAGGTTTTCCGCCCCATCCTCACGGATGGTTAAGTATTATCGTCTATCCATTTCGGTTGATGTTTGACTTGGCTAAAAAGTTTATCAAACACAAACGACAAAGTCAAGACTTTTTTCATCGTTTTCATCGTTTATTCATTAACAATATTGTTCCAAGGTGACCCCCTTTTTTTGATGCGCTTGGTAGGGCATACCCTCTAATTTAATCCCCCTGATATCTCTTGAATAATCGGGGATGTGTTCTCATTTTGCTGATTTTTATAACATGCTCCAAATCCGCTATTTCGTGGACAGTTGCTCCATGCAACACGATTTCAGCATTAGCATTGCCCATTACCTTTCCATCCGGCAATTTAAGGGTTGGCTTAAAGATGAGGATATTGCAAGAGGCTCAATAGAAAATGGAATAGGGTTGCATCTCTCTAAATAAGGTGTTAGAAAATATGGTATGAGAAGGTTTCTTAAATCTCTTGCCATCCTCCTCCTCTCTTTCCTCACAATACTCATAATTTCAGCTATCATACTCAGGCACTACTTCCCACCCGAAAGGATAAAGGGGATGCTTCTCGCAGAGGCCGAGAAGGTAATCGGCAGGAAGGTATCTGTCGGAGAGGTAGGTATCAGCCTACTTCACGGGATAGATATTAGCGACATTTACATAGGCGAGAACCGGAGTTATGGAGATATCCCGTTTGTAAAGGTCAAGAGGGTCACAGTTGGATACAGCTTTTCAGAGATATTCCAGAAGAGGATCGTATTCAGCAAGGTTACTGTAGACCAGCCTGAGGTTTATATACGTTCCCGCGATGGGAAGCTTGCCCTTTCCGATCTAATCAAAAAACCACCTGCCGAGAAGAAGCCCCCTGATAAAGAAAAACCAACAGGACCGACGAAGCCTTTCCCTGTTACTGTTATGCTTCAGAGCTGCGAGGTTAGAGGGATTAACCTGTTTTACGATGCAGAGGATGCAAAGGGATCGATAAAGGGTATAAACATCTCCCTGAATGGCGACCTTTACCCATTTGGTGGTATTAACGTCAAGGTATCTTCCAGAGATGAGGATAATATTGGTATCTCTGCAAAGGGTTTAACCTTAAATACCGGGTTATTGACAGATCTGCATCTTGCCCTGAAAGGGATGGACTCCATTTCGTTGCAGGGAAAGGTTCAGTTGAAAGGTCTTAAAGCCGGTATAAAGGAGAAGCGGCTTAGGCAGCTTGATATTGCCCTGGGGCTTGATCTATCGGGAGAGATGAACGGTGGAGTAGAGATAAAAGCAATAGCTGTTGCGGTCGGGAAGGGGAGCAGATTTAACCTCTCCGGCTCTATCAGAGAGCTGAAAGGTCTTAAGGGTGTAGATATAAATGTCACAGGCAAATCTGACCTGGCCGAGGTTTCAAAGATAGCCGCGGAGTTCCTCCCCATACCTGTAAGCGGGTTCTTAAATATAGAGGGTATCGGGGTTAGAGGAGATGCGCCTGATTCGCTGACCCTCAAGAGTAA
Organism: Deltaproteobacteria bacterium; assembly: GCA_016844545.1. Classification (GTDB taxonomy): domain Bacteria; phylum Desulfobacterota; class JAENJC01; order JAENJC01; family JAENJC01; genus JAENJC01. Next base: position 2,773 of record JAENJC010000124.1, read on the forward strand.
TCTATTGTTGAATAGGATAAAGGTTTCCCATAAGGGGATCACTGCCCAGGTTGACGGTTCTATAAGGGCGGAGGGCAACAGCTGGGGAGATGTCACTCTTTCCGGGATGAAGCTTAACTTGAACAATGCCGTGACTGTGGAGGCCTCTGCAAATGCCTCCAAGTGGGGAAAAGGGAAGGTCAGCGGGAGGGCGCATGTCGTCGTAGATAATGAAAAGTCCCTGGTCTTATTGCCTGAAGAGATATTGAAGAAGATAGGTAAGGTAGATATCTTCGGGATGACAACGGTTGACATAATCGGTAGAAGGGATTCGGAGAAGGGGGCGCTCAAGATTAATATCAGCGGTGTATCTGATGTAAGGAATCTATTGGCAGGGCCGATTTCTGTGGACGAGACGGCAGTGAACTTTTCCGTAACCTCCGAGGATCTCTTAAAAGGTAGGGTGGTTGCGGATGCCAGGGTCAAGGGAAAAAGGATCAAGCTAAATAAAGACGATATATCGGTCAGTGATGAGTCTGTCGATTTATCTCTTTCTGCCACTTCCATGAATATCTTTAAGGCAGATGGTACTGTGAATACCCAGGTCAGGTTAAGGGGGATAAAGGTAAGGAAGGGTGACATCGAACTGAACTAAGATCAGTTAGACTCCTCTGTCTCGGTGTTTGGAGATTTTAAGAAGGGTGATATCTCAATTAAAGGAATCGAGGTCGCAGTCCCAGGATTGGTAAGGGCCGTAGTGGATGGTGATATAAAGGGGTGGGGACGGGACCTTGCGCTCAATGCAAGGGTGGATGGTATAGATTACAAGAGACTGCTGGAAAAGGTCCCTGCGCCGATAAGGCAGAAACTTCCTAAGATGGAGGTTGAAGGGGAAAGTAGTATCACTGCTGCTATAACAGGAGGGCTTTCCCCAAAGCCCTCCACTCTTCCCAATGTAGAGGGAATAAATCCCATAAAAATCACAGGAGTTTTCAAGACCACGGGCCTCGGTGTCTCCTTGCCTGAAAAGGGTATAACTGTCAGGAATTCGGAGGGGAGTATTGATTTTGATATCTCTCAGAAGGTTCAGTCGATTTCAGGGAGGATGAAGGCCGGAGCCTTTCAAAAGACAGAGCTGCTTGACAAACCTGTTACTATCCTGACAGGATTTGAGCTGATGGCAGATGGCCCTAATATAAAGATAAAAAATATCTCAGCGACAATCCCTGAGAAGTCGGCATCTTTTTCTGTCTCCGGTGAAGTGGCAGGGTACATGAAAGAGCCCAGGCCTATCCTTGATCTGGCCCTATCCTTTCATTCCAGGGAGAAAGTTGACCTCCTGAAAGGAGTAAATGCATCAGGGGGAGTATCCTTTAGGGGGACTATAAAATCTCATAAGGAAAAGGAGGTGGAGCTGAACGGCGGGCTGAAATTTGACCATCTCTTTATGTCATATCAGGACAGGGCTGCTGTCAATGATTTGAACGGTGAGATCCGGATGATCCAGGGTGTCAGATATGTAAAGGGTGTAGAACTGATAGCGCAGCAGGAGGGTGGCGCGCCATATACAGGCACGTTGTATGACCTGATGAGGCCATATATGAAGAAGGGTTACGACCTGACCCTTAACTCTGCATCATTTGATGAATTTGAGGTAGGCCCCCTTAATATGGATATAGCCTGGAACAATGGGAACCTGTTGATAGACCGATACGACATGGGCCTTTTCGGTGGCGGGATTGTAGGAAGTGTGCATGCGGCCTATGTCAA
>JAENJC010000020.1 GCA_016844545.1 Deltaproteobacteria bacterium
ATATAGTTCTGCGGTAGTTTAGTTATCTCCGCCATTGTGTATTTGAACCCCTTTTCGTCAAATACTGCCTTTACCTTTTCAAAGTCAGAGGTAGCAGTTATGACCTCAAATGAACCGTCATCTTCCCTGATATCCTCTGCCCCTGCCTCAAGACCCACTTCCATGAGCTTGTCTTCAGTGACGGAACCCTTCTCGAATACAAAGTACCCCTTTAATTCAAATATCCACCCCACACTCCCGGACTCGCCCATATTCCCGTTGTTTTTGCCGAATATATGCCTGATCTCAGCCACAGTCCTGTTCCTGTTGTCTGTCATAGCGTCAATAAGGATTGCAACGCCACCAGGGCCGTAACCCTCATAGTTTATCTCCTCATAACTCACACCCTCTAACTCGCCGATCCCCTTCTTTATGGCCCTATCGATATCTTGGCAGCGTCAACGGCAGTCCGTAACCTCGGATTCCCTGACTGATCTCCGCCGCCCATCTTTGCAGCAACCATAATCTCCTTGGTTAGCTTTGTAAACGCCTTACCTCTCTTTGCGTCCGCCGCACCCTTCTTGTGCTTGGTAGTCGCCCATTTCGAATGACCTGACATCTGAACACCTCCTAAAAGTAATTATAAATTTGCCACTGAGCACACAGAGACTGTAGGGGCGATACTGGTGATCGCCCGATCTGGCGGGCGAATACAAGATTCGCCCCTACAAGCCCTCTGTGACCTCTGTGGCTAAAATAGTTTTTTAATGCACCTCTAAATCCGTTGCCCATTCAACAACCTCGCTGGTGATAATCTCCCTTTTTCCAGCCAGATAACCATACCATTTATAAATCGAGTCGACAAGTGCAATGACTGCCAAGGTTGCCATGATCGCCACAAGGGTTGCGTCGAACCTGAATGTGAAGACCTCCGCTGGATTCGAAGCAGTCGCAGCCTTTCCCATGAAGACATAGAAGAGCTGGTAAGATGCTGTGAGTGTCGTCACAAACATGAAGAGCATCGGGATAAAGGTCACCCATGCATATTTCAGCTTATTCATCTTTATTATAATGGTTGTTCCGACGCAGAAGGCAATGGCTGCAAGGAGCTGGTTTGCGACTCCGAACATCGGCCAGATTGTTGATATGCTTCCCGAATATATCAGGAACCCCCATGCACCCACAACCAGGAAGCTTGTAAAGATAGTTCCGGGGATCCAGTCGGTCCTTCCGAGGGGCTTGTATGCGTAACTTCCTAGCTCCTGTAAAATAAACCTTGCCACCCTTGTCCCTGTATCAACCGTTGTAAGGATAAAGAGGGCCTCGAACATAAGGGCAAAGTTGTACCAGTACGGCATCAGACCTTTCATTCCGGGAAGGGAGGAGAAAATGGAGGCCATACCGACAGCAAGGGAAACTGCACCTCCCGGCCTTCCTGCCACATCTGTGCCTACAGCCTGGGAAAGTTCTACAATCCTGCTCACAGGGAAACCCATCTCAGCCAGTTTGTCAAATGGAAGGGTTGTATTTATTGCAAAGTAGTCACCGGGGATCAGGATAGATGCGGCAATAACGGCAATCACTGCCACAAAACCTTCAGTCAGCATGGCCCCAAAGCCTATCATCTTTATCTCTGACTCACTTTCTATCATCTTAGGCGTAGTCCCTGACGAGACAAGGGAATGGAACCCTGATATGGCGCCGCATGCAATGGTTATGAACATGAATGGGAACAAAGTCCCAGGTATTATAGGCCCTCCGCCATGGACAAACTCAGTTACAGCTGGCATCTGGAGATCAGGGGCAAGGGATATGACTCCGATTGCGAGGATCAGAACAGTCCCTATCTTCATGTATGTTGAAAGGTAGTCCCTTGGGCAGAGGAGCAGCCAGACAGGGAGAACAGACGCCACAAACCCGTAAATGGCCATAAGGAGTACGAGGAGGTTCTTATCGAGATTGAAATAAGTCTCCAGGGCAGAGCCGGGGATGAAGCCACCGAAGAACACTGCTGCAATAAGGAAAAGAACCCCTATGACGGTAACCTCTGCGACCTTCCCAGGCCTTATCTTGTAGAGGTAAAGCCCCATGAACAGGGCTATTGGTATGGTTGCTCCTATAGTGAAAGTCCCCCATGCGCTGTGGGACAGGGCATTGACAACAGCAAGGCCGAGGCCCGCAAGAGCCACTATGATGATAAAGAGGATCGCAATAGCTGCTGTGACACCTGCCACAGGGCCGATCTCGTCCTTTGCGATCTGGGCCAGAGACCTCCCATTTCTCCTTACCGATGCAGCAAGGATGACGGTATCATGGACAGCCCCGCCAATAGAGGCACCGATCAGTATCCACAAAAAGCCTGGGAGATAGCCGAACTGGGCCGCAAGGACAGGCCCTATCAAAGGCCCTGCCCCTGCAATGGCGGCAAAGTGGTGTCCGAATAATACCCATTTGTGGGTAGGGTGGTAGTCCCTCCCGTCCGTAAGCCTCTTTGATGGGGGGATTATCTTGTCGTTAAGGCTTAATACCTTAGCACAAATGAACGTGCCGTAGAGGCGGTAAGAGATTATAAAAAAACAGGCGGCAGCTATGACAAGCCAGAGGGCGTTGACCTTCTCAGCAGGGTTTATGATCTGCGTAACAACGCCAAGGGCAAATGCACCCACAGCGGCGATAATGGCAAGGAGTATATTTGATGACTTCATGATCTATTTTTATATCACAACTCCAGTATAAATTAAACCCCTTCAGTGCGCCTCACTCCAGTTCTTCCCCACTCCTATATCAACCTTCAGGGGGACTTTCAGTTCCATCACCCCTTCCATCTCCTCGCAAACCAAGAGCTTCATAATCTCCAGCTCTCCTTCGGGCACCTCGAAGACCAACTCATCATGCACCTGGAGGATCATGAGGCTCTTTAGATCTTCTTTTTTGAGTCTTTTGGAGATATTAATCATGGCCAGCTTTATGATATCTGCCGCTGTTCCCTGTATGGGGGTGTTTACAGCCGTCCTCTCACCGAACTGGCGCAACGCCACCTCCTTGCCGGAGAGTTCAGGGATAGGCCGCTTTCTTCCAAGGAGTGTTCTTACATACCCCTTTTCTTTAGCTTCAAGAATGGTCTTTTCTATAAAGCTGCTCACCCCTTTGTAGTGCTCAAAATAGGAGTCTATGTATCTCTTGGCATCCTTTTGTGATATCCCCAGGTCTTTGGAAAGGCCGAAGGGAGACATCCCGTAGATGATCCCGAAGTTTACCACCTTTGCCATTCTCCTCATCTCAGACGTTACCAGCCCCGGCATGATCCCGAAGACCTCTGCCGCAGTCCTTGCATGGATGTCCTCTCCCTTTTTAAAGGATTCTATAAGTATCGGGTCTTCGGACATATGCGCCATGACCCGGAGCTCTATCTGGGAGTAGTCCGCAGAAAGGATAAGATTCCCCGGCTCCGCAGTGAAGGCCTCCCTTATCCTCCTTCCGAGTTCGGTCCTTATCGGTATGTTCTGAAGGTTTGGCTCGCTGGAGGAGAGCCTCCCTGTGGCTGTAACAGTCTGATTGAGGGATGTATGGACTCGTCCTGTCTCAGGATTTATCATTGAGGGGAGGGAGTCTATATATGTGGACTTTAGCTTGGAAAGAGTCCTGTACGTCAGTATCTCGGCAGGGAGTTCGTGTATCGCTGATAACTGCTGCAACACCTCAACATCAGTGGAATACCCGGTCTTTGTCTTCTTTATAGCCGGAAGTTTCAACTTCTCAAAAAGGACCTCAGAAAGTTGCTTCGGGGAGTTTATGTTGAACTCCTGCCCTGCCAGGGAGTAAATCTTACTCATAAGCTCTTGGAGGTCTGAATCCACTTCCTTTGACATTTCGTTAAGGAAATCCCTGTCAACCCTTACTCCGTTCATCTCCACATCTGAAAGTACCCGCACAAGGGGCATCTCCACATTATAAAAAAGTTCCTCAAGCCCTTCATCCCTTAGCCTTCCTGAAAGTATCTCCTTGAGTTCGAATATTGCCTCAGCTGCATGGCACACATAGTCAATCCTGCTCTTTTCATCTCTGACCCCTGACAACTGCTCTATAACATTCTTTCCCAGGAACTCCAGCGCAATGGCCTCCAGGGTCTGCTCAGACCTCACGGGGTTTATAAGGTAAGAGGCAACCATAGTATCGAACATCGGCTCAGCCAGCTCAACACCCTGCTTTTTTAACAGTATCATCTCTTTCTTCAGGTCATGGCCTACTTTAACAGTCTTTCCTTCCAAAAGACTGCCGACCACTGACCACCGACCACCGACCACTGGTCCCAGTGATCTTCCCAAGGATTGGGTCTTTATTGTCAGATATCAGCTTCAGCGCTATATCCTTCTCTCCAGACAGCTCTGTTACAAGCTCACAAATAGCCTCTTCCGAATCCGCAACCGTATGCTCCTTCACAACTACATCAGGGGCGGCCATCTTCAGCATGGAGCTGAACTCTAACTCCTTAAGAAGGGGAAGAAGTCTCTCATTGTCTGGTTCAGGCCTGGAAAGGTCTTTATATTCCGTCTCAATGGGGATATCTATCTGGATGGTGGCAAGGGAACGGCTCAGCCTTGCCAGTTCGGCATTCTCCTTCAGATTTTGTTTAAGCTTCGGCTTTGTTATCTTTTCAACGTTGGCAAGGAGATTTTCTATGGTGCCATACTCCTCTATAAGGGCCTTAGCGGTCTTCTCCCCAATCCCCGGAACTCCCGGGATGTTGTCGGATGAGTCACCCATAAGTCCCATGACCTCTACAACCCTTTCCGGCTCGGTCCCGAAGCGTTCCTTAACATCATCCACACCAAAGTACCTGTTCTTAAGGGTGTCATAGATCCTTATATGAGGCGATATTATCTGGAATATGTCCTTGTCGCCTGTGATTATGATGACCTCCAGTCCGTCCTTCTCCGCCTTTTTCGCTATGGTCCCTATTATGTCGTCTGCCTCAACCCCTTCCATGATCAGGACAGGAATATTGAAGGCCTCGACCATCCTGTGGATGTAAGGTATCTGTCTTGCCAGTGGGTCAGGCATGGCAGGCCTGTGGGCCTTGTAGTCCTCGTATTCAATGTGCCTTCTGGTTGGGCCTTTGGAGTCAAAGGCAATGGCGAGGTAATCTGGCGCCTCCTCCTTTATCACCTTCATCAGCATGTTTGTGAATCCGTATACGGCGTTGGTTGGAATCCCTTTGGAGTTGGAAAGATGGGGGATGGCGAAGAACGCCCTGTAGATATAAGAGTTCCCGTCAATCAGGTAAAGCTTTTTTCTCGACATTGCCTGAATATAGCGTAAAAAGGGGGGCTTTACAACTTTCAATATGTCTCTACAAACACCTCATAATAACCCTGAGGGTGAACACATGCCGGGCATTCCTTCGGGGCCTCGGGACCTTCATGGATAAGACCGCAGTTCCTGCACTTCCACTTTACAGCAGACTCTTTTTTAAAGACTTTTCCTTTTTCTAAATTTTCCAGTAGCTTCAGATAACGAGCCTCATGTCTTATTTCAACCTTAGCTATATTTCTGAAAGCAGCGGCAACCTCCGGGAAACCCTCAGAGTCTGCTGCTTCAGCAAAACTAGGGTAGAGCTTGCCCCACTCCTCTTTTTCCCCTGCTGCTGCCGCCCTCAGATTTTCCATTGTGGTCGAATATGCAACCGGGTATTCCGCATCAACCTTTACATTAGCTGGGAGGTTCCCCTGCAGACCCTCAGACATAAGCTTAAAGAACCGCTTGGCGTGCTCCTTTTCGTTGTCAGCGGTCTCAATGAATATAGCTTCTATCTGCATCAGCTCTTCCTTTTTTGCGATTGAGGCATAATAGGTGTAGCGGTTCCTTGCCTGTGACTCCCCGGCAAAGGCCTTCATAAGGTTTTCCAGGGTCTTTGTCCCTTTAAGACTTTTCATTTTGTACCTCCCAAAAGTTTTATTTGCCGCTGCAAATATACCTGAAGGTTTCACGGATAGCAACATGCAGGGAGGGGTTTGGAGCCGACAGATATTGACAGGATCTAACTAAAGTGGTATAAAGCCAAAAAGGAGGATGCTATGGAAGATCTACGCGATGGGCCTGATTATCAGACAATAGCAGAAAAGGCAGGGTATCGGATCAGTGATTATGAGGACAACCCTGAGCTTTGGTACTACTACAAGATAGATGATACCGGGGCAACGGTAATATGTGGAGAGGACTATCGCTGTCCTTTAGACGCATGGGAAGCTGCTTGCGAGGCTAACGGGTTAGCATGAAGCTAAAATAGGGCAGTATCAGGGAAGCAATAGGTTGGGAATCTATAGTACGTAATCAGTTCCTTATGTAGAACCCCTTCTTTGCCTCGCTGTAGTCTAGGCATATCTGGCGTCCAGGCTTGAATTCAATCTCCTGACTGTATATGTAGTCGAATTTTTCTTGGGAGTTGGTGTCACTCATCCTTATCGTTACCTTGCGGACTCCTTGCGTTGTGATAATCTTTTCATAAGCATAGGATGATCCTTCACTTTTTAACCCTCCGGGGTTGTAACTTCTGGATACGACCTTCTTTCCGTCGATCGTAACCTCTGCATATACAGGGAACCTCCTCGTTGACTTAGGAGCCCTGACCCTCATGTGCGGAGGGAGTTTGGCCAGCTCTTCATTGGTCAGGGGTGTCGCCTCAGTTATATTCCTGCCGCTGTGCTTAAAGCTGAACATTAGCATAGAGTCCTTCTGCTCGTAGAATGTATAAGGGAAGTCAGATAACACCAGGGTAAATACCGCCGGGATTGCAATGAGGACGATCCCGGGTACTGTCAGTCTCTCTCTTATGTACCTGTGGACTGAGACCTTTACCTCTTTCTTGCCTTCCTTTATATCATTAGCAAACCTTCTGAGGTCTTCAAGGAACTCCCTGGTATGGATTGCAGAGAACCAACCAGCCCTTATTCTTGCCGGATCTACAGCCTTTTTCCTGAGAACCGGAGGTCTCGTGTTTAGGAGCCTCCCCTCTATAAACTGGTCTCCCTCCCTGAAGTGGCAGTCCTTTGCCTGGCAACCTGAGATAAATACACCATCAGCGCCGGATTTCATGGCCATCTCTATCATGACAGGCTGAAGCATGGCCACGCATGGGAGCATGAGGACCTTGACGTTCGGCATCTCTTTAAGGGCCTTTGTGTCGGGGTCTATAAGACCCTTCATGTTTACACCATAGCCGCATGCAACATTCAATATCCTTGGCTCACCTTTGGAATCGAATGACATGAGGTTTTTTATCTCCGTGTAGATCATCTCCTCGGTCAGGTCGGGTAGGTCTATTGCATGGTAGTCGCATGCGCCCACGCAAAGTCCACAGGATGCGCACTTCTTCTCGACAACCACCGCCTCCTCTTTGTACGGGAGACCGTCGGTCCTTCTCTGCATCATTATTGCTTCGTAGGGGCAATCGTTGAAACAAAGCTCGCACCCTACGCATTTAGAAAGAACCATCTCTGCCTTCCCGGGGTTTTCAGGCCGGATAAGCCATGGCAGGGCTGTCAATATGCCTGTCCCTGCAATGATAAAGGCCCAGGCGCCCCAGTCGGGATAAGAAGCCAGAAATGGGTAGAGGGCAAGGTACCACCAGTCTAATCCAAACCTGGCTGCAAATACATTCATGTCTGCCCTGCCGAGGCTTGTGGCTGGATATGCAAAACATAAAACCATCAATAGTGTTGTAAGGACTATGGCCAGTTCCTTTGGAGGGTTAATAACGGGCCTTGATATCCTGATGACGTGCTGCCAAAGCAGGAATAGGGCAATCGTAGGCACTGCAAGGTGAACGAATATGACCCCGATAAAGAGGATGTTGGTAACAGTCTCATTGCTGATAAATGCCCTGGTAAGTGGCTCTCCCCATATAGGGATGAAGTCCAGGAATTCCGCAGACAGTCTGGCTATGACCTGGGACCTCTGGTCCCACACCATCCAGTAACCGGTTACACCCAACGCCCAGTAGATAAGGATAAGGGCCACCCCTGTTACCCATGCAACCCAGCGCCAGCGGCGGTACCTGTCGTTAAAGTATTCCCTGACCAAATGGGCCAAAAGAACGATCATGGCCCCGTCTGCGGCATAGCGGTGAAGGCTCCTCATGAGCTGGTTGAACCAGTTAAGCCCTTGCAGCGAATCGTATGCCTTTTCCACGCTGATGCTGTAAACGAACATCAGGTAGAGGCCCGATATAAAGACTATCCATGTAAAGAGAAAGGCAATGGCCCCAAGATAATACATCGGGTTAAAACGCGGTGAAAAGACCTTGTTCAACCAGTCTTCAAAGATCAGGAAACCCTTGTGGCCTGCGGCCAGAGCACTGCGATACATAAACCCCCTCCAATAGTTCCAATTTATGAAGAGCCATTAAGATATATGAATAAGGCTATGCTATACCTGACAAAAAAGGTTGGGTATGATACTCGTCATAATAGATATACGTCATAATAGAGCCTGTTGCACTTTCGCCGGGCAACGCCAAACTCTGCGGGCACCGGTCGGCATTTGCCAATCAGCCGGGCGTTGGTATCTTGGCTCAGGAAAGGGATAAATTGCTTCTTTTCTTGGAAAGCGTCTGTTCTGAAGCAATCCAGAAGCAATTGTCATCAAAAAGGCTTTGAGTTTTCAATGGGTTACAAAATCAAATCAAATTTGATTTGATGCAATCAAAAAGCATACGATAGTAAACAAAAATTGAGTCATAAAGATGAGGAAAATCAGCCCAGGAAAAACTAAACGACCAAGATCACCGAAAACGAAATAGAACTCTACACCATTGAAGAACTGGAAGGCCTGGGGTTTCAATACCTTCATGGGCCGGATATCTCCCCTGATGATGAGCGTTCAGAGCGGCAGGGATACTCCGTATCATCCTGACGGAGAGGCTCAGGGCCGCCATTCAAAGGCTTAACCCCAGCATCCGTACGGAAGCACAGGAACAGGCATTACGTTCGGTGCAGCGCATACATTCCCCTGAACTCCTTGCCAACAACGAGGCATTTCACAGATTCCTTACCGATGGCGTGCCGGTCCAATACCGTATAGACGGAAATGAAAAGAGCGATTACGTCTGGCTCATAGATTTTGCCAATCCCCTCAACAATGAATTCCTGGCGCTCAATCAGTACACGATCATTGAGAATAAGCAGAATAAGCGGCCTGATATCCTGCTGTTCGTCAACGGCATCCCCCTGGTGCTTCTGGAGTTGAAGAATGCGGCGGATGAGATCGCCACTATCAGGAAGGCCTATGACCAGATACAGACTTATAAGGCCACTATCCCATCGCTTTTCACATACAATGCCTTTTGCGTCATATCCGATGGTATAGAGTGCAAGGTAGGGAGCCTTTCGGCAGGATTCAGCCGTTATATGGCCTGGAAGTCCGCCGATGGAAAGGCCGATGCCTCAAGGTTTACACCAGAGTTGGAGACCCTTATAAAAGGGATGCTGACCCCCTCCACACTTTTAGACCTTGTCCGCAACTTCATTGTATTTGAGAAGTCAAAGAAAGAAGACCCGAAGACCGGAATATCCCAGGTTGAGACGGAAAAGAAGGTGGCGGCCTATCATCAATACTATGCGGTCAATAAGGCAATTGAAAGCAGCATCAAGGCATTGGGGAAGGGTGGAGACAAGAAGGGGGGAGTGGTCTGGCATACCCAGGGTTCAGGAAAGAGCCTGAGCATGGTCTTTTATGCCGGGAAGCTGATTACCGCCCATGAGATGCAGAACCCCACCATCGTTGTCATAACAGACCGGAACGACCTGGACGACCAGTTGTTTGAGACCTTCGCATCTTCAGAACAGTTATTGAGGCAGGAGCCGGTGCAGGCAAGGGACAGGGAGCAAGTCTTGAAAAATTACTTTTTATCAAAACCTGACATTGCTTTGCTTACTGGAGTATAGTGTATATGCAAATGATCCGCAATCTCCTTTAGCGTATATCCATATTTAACATGGGCGGTATGAGATAAAACCGAGGGACGCTTCCCCCATTTTTTAAACCAAATCCACTATATTCTTTCCAGGCTTTCAAGCAGCCTTACGTACTCCCTCTGAGCTTCATAGACCATACAGGAAACAAGGTTTATGAACTGCCTGTTCTTCCCTTTGTTCGATTCCCTGACGGCGGTGATGTAATCCCCCCTGATAACCGGTGGGATAATAGTTATCGGATAACCCTCCTGCATAAGGGCAAGGTTCATTAGAAGCCTTGCAGTCCTTCCGTTGCCGTCAACAAAAGGATGGATTGTCACAAGCCTTATATGGAGATATGCCGCAAACTCAACCGGGTGTTTATTCTTTCGGTGATCAGGGATTTCCTCGACAAAGGAGCGCATCAGTTCGGGGATTTCCGATGGAGGAGGGAAAATAAAATCCGTTCCCGACACAATGATATTGGCGTTTCTGTATTTACCTGCCTTTTCGGCATCAACTCTGAAATAAAAGAGCCTGTGAATTTCAACTATATCAGCCTCAGTTATACCCGCTCTCTTTGCCAGCTTGTAAATCCGGTCAAACGCCTCGCTGTGACCTATGGCCTCGAAATGGTCCTTCAGAGGCTTCCCGCCAATGGTGACACCGTCTTCTATAACAACTTTTGTCTCCGACTCAGTAAGGCTGTTCCCCTCAATAGCATTACTGGAATAGGTCAATCCAATGCGGTAATATTCTTTAAGCTGCTGCAGTACCCGGCGGTTAAGGGGTCTGTGACGTTTAATCTTCTCCTGTAGCCGGTCAATATCTTTAATCTTGTCTTCAAATTTCATAATCCCCTCATAGCAACACCTCAGATGTCAACTGGAACATGAAGTCGTCGCTCTCAGGCAACTCAATCTTAAACTTTTTGCCACTATATTCCCTGTTGTTGAGCTTGTCAATAAGGGTCAACAAGGGTCAACCAAAATAAAGATGTTTTATAGAAGTTTGACAAAACTGGCCCGAAAGGTTATTTTAACGAGATGCTATCGCATATTGAAAAGCGCCTTCTGATGGCCATTACAGTGACCTTCTTCATCCTTGCAGGTGAGGTTGTTGGGGGACTGCTCAGCAATTCCCTGGCCCTATTAAGTGATGCCGGACATAACCTGACAGATATCCTAGCCTTAAGTCTGAGCCTTATAGCATCCATCATAACCCACCAACCTGCGGGGAAGACGGCTACATATGGCTATCACAGGATGGGAGTGCTTGCGGCGATCATCAACGGCGTAATACTCGTGGCAGTGGCCTTATATATATTCATAGAGGCATATCACAGGATTCTCTCCCCTCCAGAGATAAATACCAGACTTATGCTTGCTATAGCAGTTGTAGGACTTGTGGGAAATCTCCTTGCGGCATGGTTTGTAAAGGAGGGGCACCATGACCTGAACATGAAAAGCGCATGGCTTCATCTTGTTTATGATACCATCTCATCCGCAGGGGTGATAGTTGCAGGGATCATCATATACTATACGGGGTGGGGCCTGGCCGACCCTATAGCCAGCGTGTTTGTAGGCATATTTGTCATAGTGGGCGGTGTCAGTGTCCTGGGCGAGGCCCTGAGAATATTCCTGGAGCTTACCCCGCATGGATTTGACATAGAACAGATATCCAAAGAGATAGCCGAGCTTCCAGAGATCCTCGGCATTCATGACGTGCATATCTGGACCATTGCGCCGGGAACTACTGCCCTGACCGCCCACCTGTGGGTTCATGAGCAGGAACTTGGCTCTGCCTGCAAGATAAGGGAGAAGGTCGAGCACAAGCTGGGGCACATGGGGATAAGTCATACAGTCCTCCAGATGGAGTGCGCGGAATGCATCAATGGAGGGCTGTATTGCCAGATACAGACAGGGATGCTCAGTCCCCACGAGCACCATGCACACTAAAGAGATTCCAATGCATGTTGTCCTTCTTGAGCCCGAGATACCACCTAATACCGGGAATATTGCCCGTCTCTGCGCTGCTACAGGCTCTGTTCTGCACCTTGTCGGGAAGCTTGGCTTCAGCACCGATGACAGGTATCTTAAGAGGGCCGGGCTTGACTACTGGGAATTTGTAGATGTTAGGTATCACAAGGATATGGAAGAGCTTTATATTGCTGCCGGAGATGCCAGGTTTTTCTATCTCTCTTCAAAGGTGGAGAAACCTTACACACAGGCTAAATTTCAGAGAGGCGATTACCTGGTGTTTGGTAAAGAAACCGCAGGATTACCGAAGGAATTGATAGAGGCAAACATGGACAGGGCCATCACTATCCCCATGTATAGCAAGAATGTCAGGAGCCTTAACCTTTCCACGGCTGTTGGAGTGGTCCTCTACGAGGCTCTGAGGCAGACAGATGGATTCTGACATGCATGATAAGAACAGGGACCCCAGCAGGCTCCTTGTGGATTTCATTCCTTCTCTGCCCGTAGGAAGGGCGTTAGACATTGCCTGCGGGGAAGGGAGGAATGCCATCTACCTGGCAAGGGAAGGGTTCAATGTAGATGCAATAGATATATCCGATGCAGCGTTGAATAAGGGGCGAACTGCGGCAGGCGGCTTGAAGATCAACTTTATTGCAGCAGACCTTGAAGCGTTTCAGATACCGGGAAACAGTTATGACCTCATAATAAACTTCAACTACCTTCAAAGGTCAATAGTCTCTGAGATAAAGAGAGGGCTGAAGGATGGCGGATATATTATTTTTGAAACTTATACACTGGAGCAACAACAGTTCGGGTCGCCCAGAAATCCTGAGTTCCTATTAAAACCAAATGAACTTTTATCAATGTTCAAAGACCTTCACATAATATATTATAGGGAGGGGGTTGTCGAAGAGGGCGGCAGGAAAAAGGGGATTGCATCACTGGTAGGGAAAAAATTTAAGTCATAGAAGTGAAAGGGGCAAAATGAATAAAAAAGTGGTTTTAGCAATCTTAATCAGCCTGGCCCTATTAGGCGGTTGCAGGAAGATGACTGAGAGGGACAAGACCTTTTCTATAATGACGGGCCTTGATGATGCATTGAAGCAGTATCGTTTCGATTGCAGTCAGTTTCCATCAAATGAAGTCGGTTTAAAAGGGCTTGTTGACAATCCTGCCGGATGTCCCAAATGGAAGGGGGCATATATTGAGTGGGGTATAGATATTACAAAGGATGCCTGGGGAAGGCCTTTTATTTATAACCTGGTAAATGAGGGAGAGGCCACCATAATTTCTTACGGAGTAGATGGCAAGCCTGACGGTACAGGTCAGGACTCTGATATTACCTTTGAGGTAAAGAAACGTCCTAAGGGGCAGATGTAGGCGTATGAATATCATAGCATTGATACCTGCCGCAGGTGCAGGAAAGAGGATGGGAGGTGACAAGAACAAGCAGTACCTTGAGGTTGGAGGGAAGCCTATCCTCGCCCACACCCTTGATGTCTTTGACAGATGCGATGCTGTATCAGAGCTCTGCCTTATTGTACCTGAGGACGACTGCGCATTTGCATGCGAGATGCTGGACGGCATGAGGTTCCTGAAGCCTGTCAAGGTGGTCCCTGGCGGCAAGGAAAGGCAGGACTCGGTAAGGAACGGTCTCAACTCTATATACAACTGCGACATAGTCATGGTCCATGACGGGGTAAGGCCCTTTGTAACTGTAGAGATATTGAACAGGTGCATAGAAGAGACGATCTTATGCGGCGCAACAGTGGTTGCCGTCCCAGCCAAGGATACCATTAAATCGGTGGATGAGGACAGAAATGTCATAGAGACCCTGGAGAGAAAAAGGCTCTGGCAGGTCCAGACCCCCCAGACCTTCAGATATGAGATACTCAAAGAGGCCTTTAAAAAAGCTTATGAAGACAGTTTTTACGGAACAGATGAGGCCATGCTTGTAGAAAGGCTTGGGTACAAGGTAAAGGTCGTAGACGGGGATTACAGGAATATAAAGATAACCACCCCTGATGATCTGATTATAGCTGAGGCTATCCTGAAATCAAGAGAGGCGAAATAAAACAAAGTAAAAAACTCTTTGAAGGCCTTCACCTCTGCACCTCTCAAATCCTCTTGTCATCATACATCTAAACTGTTAATATCGTAACGATAATCTATTGTTGTTATGTCAATTCCATTAAACAAGGAAGGTCTGGGAATAGAATGAGAGTCGGATTCGGTTATGACGTTCACAGGCTTGTGGAAGATAGAAAACTGATCCTCGGCGGGGTTGAGATACCCTTTGAGAAGGGGCTTCTGGGACACTCTGATGCAGATGTTCTGCTCCACGCTATATCGGACGCCATCTTAGGGGCTATCGCAGAGGGTGATATAGGCAAACTCTTTCCGGATACAGATCAAAAGTGGAAAGGGGCCAACAGTATGGACTTGTTTAGATATGTGATCGATCTGGCTAAACAGAATGGGTTTGAGGTGAACAACATTGACTCAACAATAGTCTGCCAGAGGCCTAAACTGGCGCCTCATATACCGAAGATGGTTGAACATATTGCTGCTGCTGCACTGATTCCAGCAGACAGGGTGAATGTCAAGGCGACAACTACTGAAGGTCTTGGGTTTACCGGCACCGGAGAAGGTATTGCGGCCTATGCAGTTGTGACTGTGAGGGAATAGTGATAGGGGATTGTACCAGATTTACGGACGAAGCGCAGCGGAGTCGTAGAATAGGGACTGTCCCCGGTTTTGTAGCGGAGACAGAATGAGTAAGGTAAGAGTTAGATTTGCGCCAAGCCCCACAGGATACTTACATATAGGTAATGCAAGGACAGCCCTTTTTAACTACCTCTTTGCAAAAAAGACAGGCGGGACGTTCATCCTTCGCATTGAGGACACTGACAGGGAGAGATCGAAAAAGGAGTTTGAGGATGAGATAATAAATGACCTCCGCTGGCTTGGTCTTGACTGGGAGGAAGG
>JAENJC010000125.1 GCA_016844545.1 Deltaproteobacteria bacterium
AAAAATCATGTTAATATACTAATATTGTTGACAAGGCATAACTGTGCAATAATCCCTGGAAAGGAGCTGGCTGGATATCATGAAAAAAATAGTTATAGGTATCATCATATTGGCCATACTGGGCGCCGGGGCATATATACTCTTTAAGGGGAAAGAGAATGCCTTGAACTTCAGGACAGAGAAAGTCTCAAATGGCGAGATAGTCTCGACAATAACCGCCACTGGAACTGTAAATGCTGTAACTACGGTACTTGTCGGAACTCAGGTCTCAGGGACTATAAAGGATATCTATGTGGACTTCAACTCTCATGTCAAAAAGGGGCAGGTGATAGCCCAGATAGACTCTGCCACATTTGAGGCTCAGGTTGAACAGGCGCAGGCGAACCTGCTTTCGGCGCGGGCGAACCTCGAAAAAGGGGTGGCAGCCCTTCTCGACGCAAAGAGGACAATGGGGAGAAATGGATACCTCGGAAACGAATTATGCATCTGCAAAGGCCCAGGTGAGTGTCTCGAAGGCCCAGATATCCCAGGCAGAGGCGGCGTTAAGGCTTTCAGAGATAAACCTAAGATTTACGAAGATAGTATCTCCTGTAGATGGGACCGTTGTCTCAAGAAATGTAGATGTTGGTCAGACAGTTGCAGCAAGCTTCCAGACCCCAACTCTCTTTAACATAGCCCAGGACCTTACGAAGATGCAGATAGACACCAGCGTTGCTGAGGCTGACATCGGAAGGATCCTGGTGGACCAGTCAGTGGAGTTTACTGTTGACGCATATCCCGAAATCACCTTTAAAGGCTTGGTCTCGGAGATCAGGAACGCCCCCATAGTGGTCCAGAATGTAGTCACATACAATGTAGTGGTCAAGGTGGATAACCGAGAACTCAAGCTGAAGCCCGGAATGACTGCGAACGTCTCCGTAATAGTATCGGAAAAGAAGGGTAGATACCGAATGCAGGATTAAGGTTCAGACCTTCAGATATGCTCAATAAGGACACATCAAAGGATAAGTCAAGGGAAAGAGGGAGCGGGGTCTGGGTTGTTGAAGGAGGCAAACCCAAGCGGATAAAGGTGGTAACAGGGATCAGCGATGGAATCTTTACGGAACTGGTGTCTGGAGATGTGATTGATGGGCAGGAAGTTATAGTGGAAGCTGTCTCCAAGCCTAAAGGCCAGCAATCCAGCAACCCGCCGAGGATGTTCTGATATGTCTCTTATTAAAGTCCAGGATATTTCCAAGAATTACAACCTGGGAGATGTCCAAGTCTGCGCCCTCTGCGGGGTCTCCCTCAGCATGGATAAGGGCGATTTTGTTGCCGTAATGGGGCAATCTGGCTCCGGTAAATCGACCTTTATGAATATCCTCGGCTGTCTCGACAAACCGACCAGCGGGAGATATTCCCTTGAAGGCGTGGACGTCTCGGAGTTGTCAAGGGACGAACTTGCCGTTATAAGGAACAAAAAAATAGGTTTTGTCTTCCATGGTTTTAACCTCCTTTCAAGGACATCGGCCCTTGAGAATGTCGAACTGCCCATGCTTTACAATGGACTACCTGCAAAAGACAGAAAGGAGCTGGCAATGGCAGCCCTTAAAACGGTGGGGCTTTCGGGGAGAGAGAATCACCATCCAAACCAGCTCTCAGGTGGACAGCAGCAGAGGGTCGCCATTGCAAGGGCACTCGTGAATCAGGCTCCGCTCATACTTGCCGACGAACCGACCGGAAACTTGGATACCAAGACCAGCAGAGAGATCATGGACCTCTTTGTTAAGCTTAACGAAGAGTCTGATATTACAGTCATAATCGTTACTCATGAACCTGACATCGCCGTTTTCAGCAAGAGGACTATTAGATTCCTGGATGGTCGCGTAGTGAGCGACGGACATACGGTGAAACCGTGATAAATATTCCATCAACTCTCAAGATATCCGTCAGAGCGCTTAGGGTCAACAAGATGCGGTCGGCCCTTACAATGCTTGGCATAATTATTGGGGTCGCAGCTGTTATCACCATGCTTGCCGTGGGCACAGGGGCCCGCCAGAAGATCGGTGAACAGATAGCCAGCATGGGCAGCAATCAACTCATAGTGCTCCCTGGAGCTTCAACGTCTGGTGGGGCCAGAATGGGGGCAGGAAGCCAGATGACTCTTTCGATGGGGGACGCTGAGGCAATTTTAAAGGAATGCCCGGCTGTATCTTATGTGGCCCCTGTCCTCGGCGGGGTTGCCCAGGTCATCTATGGCAACCAGAATTGGTCAACAAGCGTCACTGGAACGACCCCGGGGATGCTTGTGGTAAGGGACTGGCAGATTTCTGAAGGGCGGTCTTTTACCGACGATGATGTAAGGGGCGCCACAAAGGTCTGTCTTCTTGGGCAGACCGTTGTCGAAAACCTCTTTGGAAGCATAGACCCCATAGGCCAGATCGTCAGGATAAAAAAGGTCCCCTTTACGGTTATAGGAGTGCTTGACAGGAAAGGCCAGTCTCCAAACGGCCAGGACCAGGACGACACAATATACATACCTGTGACAACTGCCCAGAAAAAGATATTTGGCACCACGTTTCCAGGCATGGTAAGGATCATCATGGTAAAGGCAAAGGGCGCGGAAGAGTTATCCCAGGCCCAAAAACAGATAACTGAACTCATCAGGCAGAGGCACCGCATCGGGCAGAAGCAGGATGATGACTTTACCGTACGGAACCTGACCCAGATGATGCAGGCCTCGGAGCAGTCTGCCCGGGTCATGGCTCTGCTCCTAGGTTCTATTGCAGGAGTGTCTCTGCTTGTCGGAGGCATAGGGATAATGAACATCATGCTCGTATCTGTAACGGAGAGGACCAGGGAGATAGGGATAAGGATGGCTGTCGGGGCCAAGACGTGGGACATAAGGCTTCAATTCCTTATAGAGGCCCTTATCCTCTCACTGATAGGCGGAGGGGTTGGTATCTTAATAGGTGTGTCGGGATCGCAGGTCCTGTCAAATCTCGCTGGATGGCCTACGATAGTGTCAATGTCATCAATATTTCTTGCCTTCAGCTTTTCAGGTGTGGTGGGGATATTCTTCGGGTTTTATCCGGCAATGAAGGCATCACTCCTTGACCCGATAGAGGCCTTAAGGTATGAGTAAAGTGTCTCTATTCCGCCTTCCTCAGGTATATCTTTATGACCTTGTTATCCTCCTCTATCCCAAGGAGTTCGTTCCCCGTACTCTGAGCCCACACAGGCAGGTCCCTCTTGGATACCGGGTCGTCTGTCAGGACTTCAATGACCTGACCGACCTCCATATGCTCAAGGGCCAGGGTAGTCTTTACCGATGGGAGTGGGCAGCTTAGTCCTGTGCAATCGATGGTCTTGTCCACTTTATAATTCATCTTGCTTTAAACCTCTTAAATGAAAAGATTTATGGTTGTTTCCTTTGCGATCGAAAGGTACGAAACCGCGCCGATAACATCTTCGCATTCGTCTATGAAGTCTTCCTTCTTGAGCCCCATGACTGTCATGCTCATCTCGCACGGGTAGAACTTCACTCCGAGGGAATGGGCTATTGAGATGAACTCCTGAAGGCTCGGCACCTTCTTATGGGACATCATCGTCTTGAGCATGGCCGGCCCCATCCCGAACATGTTCATCTTCGATATTGCAAGCTTCTTTGCGTGGCCGTAATTCATGATGTTAAGCATCTTCTGCATCCAGTTCTGCCCCTTGATCAGACCACCTTCCTTCTTGATCACATTGAGACCCCAGAATGTAAAGAATATGGTCACCTTCATCCCCATGGATGCTGCTGCAGTAGCGATCACAAAGGTTGCGATGGCCTTGTCCATATCGCCGCTGAATAACACTATAGTGACGGAGCCCTTATTCTTCGTCTGTTCAGTCATATCTCACCTGCCGGTTTTATATTAAGTGCCGCACCTTACCCCGATTGTGCGGGGCATGAACTGTATACGACCTTACAATACAAATTACGGTCATGTCAACAGTTCGTTGAGGTCTCCAGCATGCCCCGCATTCCCTACTAATCTTGACCCCTGCCACCAGAATAGGGAGGATTCCAGTAAAAAATGAAAGGGCGGGGCATCTTTGCGGCGTAATCTCAGCAGACCCCGCATCTGTGGCACTTTGGCGGGTTGCATGGAGGCGTGAACTGCCCTTTTAACGCCCTTTCGTATTCTTTCCAGAGGTAGCCCTTCTCAATCCCGTGGTCTATAAAGTCCCAGGGGAAGATTTCATCCCTCCCCCTCATCCTGTAAACATAAAAGTCTGTCTCCACTTGAGACTCTTTTATCCCTCTGTTCCAACTCCCGGTCTCAAGGGCAGCCCTGATGATCCCCCCTACCCTCCTGTCGCCCCTTGAAAGAAGGGCCTGGAGATATGAATCCTTCGGGTTTTCATGTATGACCTCTATATTCCCCTCTTTTTTGAGGGACTCCTTTATATATTTCAACTTATTGCTTAAAGACTTCACATCTTCCATGGGTGACCACTGGAATGGCGTCCAGGGCTTTGGTATCAAAGGGTTTATGCTGAGTGTAATAGTTCCAATCCTCCCTGCCTCTTTTGTTAGCGCCAAGACCTCTTTTTTTATCCTCTTTGCAAGTTTCACTATCCCCTCTATATCCTCGTCGGTCTCAGTCGGTAAACCTATAAGGAAGTAAAGTTTAGCGTTAAGTATCCCTCTGGAGATAGCCATCTCGACAGATTTAAGGATGTCATCCTCAGATATCCCCTTGTTTATAACATTTCTGAGGCGCTCTGTACCTGCCTCAGGAGCAAAGGTCATTGTCTTATGTCCGCTCTCCTTTAATGCATCTACAAGCTCATCGGTAGTTGAATCCATTCGGAGGGAGGAAACCGACACCTTCTTCCCCTTTGCGATAAGAGGCGCACAAAGGGAGTTGATAAAGGGATAATCAGATGCTGCCGCACTCACAAGGCCAACCTTCTCTGCATTTTTGAGACCAGGCTCTATCTTATCCAATATACTTTTCGGGTTCCTGATCCTTGGAGGAAGGTATATGAACCCTGCTGTGCAGAACCTGCATCCCCTTCCGCAACCCCTGCTTATCTCCACGAGATGCATTCCAGAAAACTCCGTTTCAGGCGTAAATATCCTGGAAAGAGTATGGGCGCTGTCTATATCCCTAATCCATCTTCTCTTTACTTTTCTCGAAGCCTTTCCTTTTTGGACAAATGATTCTATGGTGCCATCTGTCTTATAACGAACGCTATAGAGAGAAGGGACGTATACCCCCTCTATCTTGGTTAATTTCGAGAGAAGCTCTACTTTTTCAGCGTCATTGTTCTTTATAAAGCTGTCAATAAACTCGTTGACAACCTCCTCCCCCTCCCCTATCAGGAAGAGGTCGACAAAATCGGCCATAGGCTCTGGGTTCAGGAAGGATGTGACTCCGCCTGAAATCGAAGCGAGAAGAGGGATATTCCCCATCTGAAGTATCTTAAGGGCGTTAAGGTAGTCGTTTTCAAACGGGATGGAAAAGGCGATGATGTCAAACTCCCTGAGGAGCCTCTGTGATTCCAGCGAAAATATCGGTGTGCCAGTCCTCTGGTATTCATCCATATCCTCCCTGTCAGGAAGGAATACCCTCTCGCAAATAGTGTCCTCTCTCTGATTCAGCAAGTAGTAGACCTGCTGATACCCAAGGTTAGACATCCCGACATAATAGGTGTTGGGATAGATCAAAGCAACCGTGACCTTCCGGCCCCAGCGCTTTATGATCGTCCCTTTTTCAGAGGAGAGGCGATGAACTGCTTTTTCTTTGAGCTTGCGTGACATTTAATAACCATGAAGTATAAGTAGATAGTGGATACTAACAGGTTAGGGAAAGGAAAGCAAAAATGC
>JAENJC010000126.1 GCA_016844545.1 Deltaproteobacteria bacterium
GTGATTTTTCTTTATCTCCCTCAATACATCAAGACCGTTCATCCCCGGCATCATATAATCCAAAAGGACCAGTGACGGTTGTTCTTCCTTCATCATTGCCAAGGCCTCAGGGCCGCTCTGAGCAAGAACCACACTGTACCCTTCCGACTCAAGAATGGCCTCAAGCATCATGCGCACATGGAGGTCGTCGTCAACTACAAGGATCTTATTCATAATTATCTCTTGGGCTTTTCATCGGATTTTTCAGAAATGGTCAACTGAACAGTTAGATTCCTGGGACGGCAATTCGTACTCCAGGACAGATGCATCCCTTATTCTCTTTATCTTTTTTTATCCATTCATGCAGTAATAGTCTTTCATCATATCTTCAGCAACTGCGTGGCTGTTGCCAAAAGGTTTGTAGCCTGTATCGGTTTAGTAATATAGGAGTTGGCGCCGAGGGCCAACGCCCTGTCCCTATCCTCCTGCCCGCCTTCGGTGGTTATTACAACTATAGGGATATCCTTGTTTGCCGGGTCGTTTTTTACAAGGCTGACAAGCTTCAGGCCGTCCATAATCGGCATGTTAATATCAGTGAAGATAATATCGAATTTGCCGGCTGATATCTTCTTCAGCCCATCGACCCCGTCGCTTGCCTCAACTATTTCAACATCCTTCAGCCTCTTCAGGGTAAAGGTTATTAGTTGTCTCATGGTGGGAGAGTCTTCTACCACCAATATCCTAAAGCGAGCCATATTTCCCCCTGTTTATACCAAGTTGCTTTCAAACATCTACTTATGCGATTGGCGAAAGCTTACTTGGTATTATTTCGTCAACAAATCAATAAACCCTTGAATAGTAGAAAGCTTCCTCTCTGATTCAGAATAAAGCTTGGAGCTGAATACTGCTGTGGCCGTATGCCCGGCAAGCAATGTAAACAGTTCGTAATCTAAATTGGTAAACTTATCTTTCTGCTGTAAGAGATTGTATATGACTATTACACCGATAACCCTTTCCTTTATCGTCATCGGGATACAAACTATCGGGTCTGTAGGATCTATAGTCCCCTTGTGTGACAGGTCTTCCTTAAAGTAGCTCTCGCCGGTCTTGGCGACATTGCCAATTACACCCGTCCCAAGAATTATTGGAGGGATATCCTCCTTTTCAATCCCTTCCGAAGCAACTGCATTGAGTTGATGGGTCTTCTCATCAAGCATCATTACAGCAAACTGCTCCGCGCCAATGAGGTTTATTATTATCTCTAATATTATCCTCAGGACTTCCTTAAAATCCAGGGTAGAGTGGAGCTGATAGCTTGCAATATAAAGGTTCGCAAGATTGTTGTTTTCATTTTCTATCTCAAGGTATCTGTTGGCAAAGTCCTTGTTTTCGTCTTCTACCCGCTTAAACCTCTCCAGCATCTGTCTCTTTTCGGTCTCAAGTGATTCCAGCCTGTTTTTAAGCTTCGAAAGCTCATCGCCTGAAACCCCTTCAACAGATGCCTTCCTCAGAGAAAAATTCTCCTCCTCTGCCTGGACAAGCCTGTAGCGGAGCCTTTCATTCTCTTTAAGAAGCTCCTGGGTAAATTCAGCTCCCTTTTTAATTATCTGAAGGACCTCATCACCACTCTTTAAAGAAGGTCCCTTCTCCTCGCCGGAATGTATCTGCCCACTTTCAGTCTCATCTTTTCCAGGCCCACTCATTGGTAAACCCTCCTGACAACCCGCTTCATTGCTTTCACTATTTATACCAAGTTGCTTTCAAATATTAAAATATGACTATTGAAAGCTTACTTGGCATTACACCAATACACTAAAATGTTTATTATTTGAAGGCTAATCGGTATCCATACCCTTCTTGCAAAATACTAGGTATATTTACCACAGTAAAAGAACCGTATCAAGAAATTTTATCTAAGTCTCTATTTTAGGTTAAGAAACTTATGAACCTGTGGAATGACCCTCACATCCAAGAGCGTGCGGGTTACAATCTCCTGTAATCTCAGAAGACTCCCGGCATCCATATCAATAGGTGTCCGGGGCTGAATGATAAAGGGAATATTGACATCAACAGAATGAACAAGCTCAGCAGCCAGCATTAGCTCATCCTCGGCGACCATGCTGTCTACGACGACCTTGACAAACACCTCCCTCTTAGATGCCATTTTAAGAAAGTCCCTGTGAAGGTTCCAGAAAGGCTTCACGCCGGAAACTGAAGGGAGCTTGATATCCATGCCGATTATGTCTATGAGATCAATAACCTCAGGAAGATGGGCGGGAAGGAGGCCGTTGGTCTCAAGATAGATTTTCAACCCCCCTTTGCTTACCCCCTTATCTAAGGGGGGATTGGAGGAGGTTAACTCAGGCAGCCACTCCTTCAGAAAACTAACCTGTTCCAGCGGTTCACCGCCGGTAAGAGATATGGAGTGATGGAGGTTTTGATGTGTCTGAAAGGAATTGACTATCTCTGTGAGCTTTTCAGGTGAAACAGGGTTTGAAAAGGTGTTGGGCGCACCCTCGTGCGCCCCTATAATGAACTCTGAACTCTGAACTCTGCTCTCAGGGGTATCGCAGTAATTGCAGGTAAGGGAACAGCCGGAGAACCTTACAAATATCTGTCTTAAGCCTACCAGGAGCCCTTCACCCTGAATGGATGAAAAAACCTCTGAAAGATAGGCTTTTTTCGGGGACAGTCCCGATTCTACTACTTCGCTGCGCTTCGCCCGTAAATCTGGGACAGTCCCCTTTCTGACCCCTGACCCCTGACCCCTGCTTTTTATAGCTCCACCCCTTTTATCTTTGCCACATGCATCACGTCCTTGTCGCCCCGGCCCGAAAGGTTAACAATTATCACCTGGTTTTTCTTCATCTTCGGGGCTGCCTTAACTGCATAAGCCACTGCATGAGCACTCTCAAGGGCAGGGATGATACCCTCCTCCATCGAAAGGAGCTCAAAGGCCTTCAAGGCCTCATCATCCGTGGCGTATGTATAATCTATCCTTCCCTGGTCCCTGAGATATGCATGCTCCGGCCCAACGCTGGCATAATCCAACCCTGCGGAGACCGAATGGGTCTCAAGGACCTGACCGTTTTCATCCTGAAGGAGGTAACTCTTCGTCCCCTGGAGAACACCAAGGGAACCACCTGCAAACCTTGCAGCATGTCTGCCGCTCTTTATACCCTCCCCTCCTGCCTCAACTCCAGTCATCTTAACGCCTTTATCCTTCATGAACGGGTAGAACAACCCCATGGCATTACTCCCTCCGCCAACACAGGCAATCAGCAGGTCAGGGAGCTTCCCCTCAAGCTTCATTATCTGCTTCCTCGCCTCTTTCCCTATTACAGACTGGAAGTCCCTGACCATAACAGGATAAGGATGAGGTCCGAAGACCGTACCCATAATATAGTGTGTATTCCTTACATTCGTAGTCCAGTCCCTCAAGGCCTCGCTTATGGCGTCCTTAAGTGTCCTGGTCCCTATATCTACCCTGTTCACCTTTGCGCCCAGGAGCTTCATCCTGAATACATTAAGAGACTGCCTCTTGATATCCTCGTCACCCATATATATCTCACACTCAAGGCCAAACATGGCGGCCCCTGTGGCTGTTGCGACACCGTGTTGCCCTGCTCCTGTCTCGGCTATTATCCTCTTCTTCCCAAGCTTTCTGGCAAGGAGCACCTGGCCGACAACGTTGTTTATCTTGTGTGCTCCTGTATGGCAGAGATCTTCGCGCTTAAGATAAATCCTTGCCCCTCCAAGCCTCTTTGTCAGCCTCTCTGCATGATAAAGAGGAGTGGCTCTTCCGACAAACTCTCGTAGGTAGTAATCCAGTTCCTTTCTGAAGTCCTTATCATTCTTAAACCTCTCATACACCTCTGTAAGTTCGATGAGAGCAGGCATCAGGGTCTCAGGGACGTACCTCCCGCCGTAGATTCCAAAATGTCGATTTTTATCAGGCATGTTCCCCTCCATGCATCTCTTACTTATATTCATAAGCCCCCCCCTTGCCTGGTCGCGATTCATCTCTCCAATTGATTGTTAACTATCATCTCATATGTAACCTGATCTATGGCCAGCAACTTCTTTTCCATCCGCTTCAGGTAATCATCGCTGTTCTCTCCATAAAAAGACCGTGCCTCCAGACGATTTCCAAGAGAATGATAGAGATACCCGCGAGCGGTGATAATGCCGACCGAGTTTTTATCGCACACATAGGCGAATTCATCATCCTTTTGAAATAACGAAACTCCAAGAGTTGCAAAACGCTCCTTTATACCGAGCAAGTCGAGAACAGTCGGCGCTATATCTGCCTGGGAACCTATAGTTGAAACCTTTTGATGTTTAAAGAGCTTCGGGGAATAGATAACCAGCGGGGTATGATAGCGCTCCGGATTTTGAAATGAACGGAAGGCATCAAAGTTGTGATCTGCTGTGAAAATGAATATCGTATCGTCAAACCACGGGGCCGCAGCCGCAGCGTTCATGAACTGTCCCAGACTCCAGTCGGAATAGTGGAGTGT
>JAENJC010000127.1 GCA_016844545.1 Deltaproteobacteria bacterium
ACCTGTTACAAGCGGCCTCTTCATAACAACGCGCCAGGTTCCTTTATCATAAACTCCTTTAGTTACCAACCCGGCCTTAGCAGGATCCCTTTCATCCTTATTGGCAAATCCGGTAGCATTTAGTAACTTGGTCACCTGCGAAGCCCCTGCTTCCCCGGTGTTCCAATACCAGATATTGACAGGCCAGGCTGCATCTCCATGACCAAAGTAGGGTTTTTCCATCTCCAGTGGAATCGTAACAGGGAATTGAACGGCAACTGCATCAGCGGAAACCTCCCCTTCAGCTATCTCGGCGGCTTTTGGATCACCGGGAGTGCTTGCGGTCCTGTCATCCCATTCGATTAATATTGAAATCTCCTTCTCATTATAATATGCCCTGGACGTGATACTGTCATTAGAGGGAGTAAAGAATCTTTCCTGTCCTATTATCTGAGGAACCAGAAGGAAGCTAGAGGGTTCCGCTTCCATCCACTTCGGGTCACTCGGGTCTGAGGGAAGTTCCCCCTCTATCCTGGAAGCCTTCACAACAGTATTCTCGGGCTTAACTTCCTTTGTGCTGTCTTTCAATGAGACAACATAATTTGCAACATCCCATCTTTCTTCATCAGAAAGTTTCTTTTTACTTGCGGGATCAGCGAAAGACGGCATCTGCGTACCAGGAATACCTACTGACATACGAGCAAAAATATCTTTTGGATCGCTACTTGCTCTGAATGTCCATGGTTTCGTGAAGTTCCTGGGCCATGTCCTGAATCCAAGGTCATCCTTAAGCTTTTTAATGGCGACTCCCTTGCCTGCATCCCCATGACATTCGGCACAGCGGTCCAGGAACAGCTTCTTGCCCCGTTCAATACTCTCAGCAGAGGTCTTCACCTGCTTGCTGAAGTCAAGCTGCTTCTTGGCATCTTCAAGGCCTGCCAACTTCTTCAAATAAGCTACCAGGTCCCATCTTTCCTGCTCAGAAAGAATATCTTTCCATAGCGGCATTGACGAATCCGGCATACCATCGCTGATCATCCTGAATATATCATCATCAGAAGGGCTCATCTCATCGAAGGGAGTGGATTTAATCTTATACATCCCGGATGTAAAATCCCTTGGTGCAGGATTTACTCGCTCAGCAGCCGGACCGTCACCTGCCCCCTCCTCACCATGACACCAGACGCACCTCTTGTCATAAATCTTTTTTCCGTTTTCTGCGTTCCCTTGGGCCGAGTAGCTTGTTAACGGGGCTGCGAAGACCGCAATTGACAGCATTGATACTAACTTTGTTCTCATTTTCATTTTGACCGTCCTGATCGTTTTTTATCCTCTGGTTTTTTGAGTCCCAAGAGGTTTAAAGAGCAAGGATACTTGCAAAAAAATATTTTTCTTAATGCGCAGCCCATGACCTGGGAGCCTGTCCTGTGTAGTCATAGAGGAATAGAATTACCTTCCAAATCTCATCCTCAGTCAGGAAGTCCTTCCAGACCGGCATAGCAGACAGCCATGGCGTGGCCTCTTTAGGGAGTCCTGGTCCACCTGTCGCGATTCTCCAGAATAGATATGACTCCTGCAACTGAGCTATTGTTCCAACGTCTTGAAAGTTTAGAGGCAGCGGATTGAACCCCTGGGCATATTGTCCCTGGCCATCCAGCTTGTCGCCATGGCAGAAGTGACAATTCTTATAATAGACATCCCCTCCTTCTTTCACGAGAACCTTGAACTTTTCCGGATCTTCCTTCTGAAACTTACTGAAAGGGTTCTCAAGTTTCATCATGTCGAAAGACTTGCCATAGGCCTTCAGGCTTGAAGGCGGCGCAGGGTGAATTGTGCGAAGCTCAACAGGCGCTTCGAAGCTTGGCGCCAACTTGCTGTATGTCATCCAGGCTGCAAGAAGGGGCACAAGTACAAATACTATATTCCTGATTGTCTTTTTGCTTGGATCCTCCACCAGCGCCTTTATCGGAGCCGACATTTCCTTTGCGCTCTCTTCCGTTGCAGTCGTGACAAGCAACGTAGCCACCACCACAAAGAACATATACATGGTCAGAAGGCTGGATGGTATTGGCTGATGGAGTCCAACGCTAAATACCAGCTTAAACCCTATATAAACCCCAACTACTACTAAAACCGCCTGTAACAACTTAGGTAACTTCATCTCTTTACCTCTTTTTAGGTTTATTTATTATTTAGATTTAACTAAATACTGGACCAGCATTTCCAACTCAGAGCCTGTCATCTTTGTTCCGAGATCAGCCGGCATCATGCCGGGGGAGCAAGGTGCACCAGGACAGTTTTTTGCAATATCGGCGTCAGGGTCAAGTATGCCCTTTCTAAGATAGGCCTCATTCCTAGATTTGCCAATATGGGTCAGGTCCGGTCCAAGGGCGCCTTCTTCCTTGCCTATCTTGTGACACGCACCACAGCCGAATTTTGCTATCACTTCTTCAGGCGTCTTAGCAGGAGCGGCAGGAGCTGCCGCCCCCCCCTCCGCTGACGGCGGGGCGCCTACGGGTATCTTTACTGTTACCTCACTGCCGGCTTTATTCTGTAAAAAGGCTATAACTGCGTCAACCTCAGCCTCTGACATCCCGATTGAGCCTGTTGTAACATTTGGCATGGGGCTCTTTGTATCTCCATCGGAACCAAAAGTTGCAACAACGAAGGCAGACGGCTCCTTCATAGACTCCCTAATGTACTCTTCAGGCGTTGTAGCCTTACCCTTATACCTTGGATCCTTAAGCCTGAGTGGAGCGGAGTTGGCAACAGCTTCCTCCCCTGCTCCATCCAGCATCGGCGCCCTCTTACCAACATTGTTATGGCAAAGGGTGCATGTCCCTTTTCCATTAAAGACCTTTTCACCAAGGGCGATAAACTGGTCCATTGTCATATTCCCAAGATCGAGCTTCTCCTCTGTAGGCGGCGGAGCCGGCTTGACCTGGGGAATTCCGAAGTTGGCATAACCCACAAATCCGATCAGAACCAATATACAGAACAACATAATCTTTAAGAAACTTTTCATCTTTGCTGCTCCTTATAACGTTTTTTCAAATAGATACAATTGCTGACTGCCTGTCATCAATGAACTGCCGATTTCTTTGAACTGATATTGCTGAGCCAGAAGATGAATATAACTATAGCCATAAATATGACAGTTGCCGAAGTGACTACCTGGGCAGCAACTCCAATCGTAGGTGTAAACGCATCGATGGAATTGTCCCTCATGATTGAATTAACATGCCAGTGCTGTCTTATTCCAGACCGGACGTAACCCATCAAACCCATGAGCCAGGTGAAGGAAACTGCCAACATGAAGAGGGCATATTGAGAACGGTCGGGGACCTTTCCCCACCGCAAGGGGCCAACTTCTTTAGCGCCTTTAAACATCATTGAATCGATGATCAATGTGGATATAATAACTACTGCGGTTGACAAGACCTGCGGTATGGATGCTGCCACCTTATAAGCCGTGTTTGTGAAATATCCATGGTAGACCCCAAGGAAGATAATGTTCAATATGGCAGCTACAAATATCGCCGCCTGTATCGCACTGCCGGAAGCAGCCCAGGAGACAGTTGCAATCTTATTGGCCCTCCTGTATAGCGTAAAGCTGAGGAAGGTCATAATAATCATTATATTGACTGCGGTATTCTTGGCAGGCATGATTCCTAACGGTCCAAGGTACTTGTGATATGGACCTCCAAGTGCCTTCAACTCCTGGTTGGTAAGGACCAGGGTATGTGGTGTGAACCAAACAAGAAAACATCCGACTATTAAAGCTGCAATCCACCAGATGTGTTTAGTATATCTTCCTGAGCCCTCGCTTCTTCCCATTCCGCACCAGAGATAATAGTTTACGGAGAGGAAAAGGGCCCCGATAAGGACAGCCTGCATAATGAACAGCCATGCAAAGGCGCCGCCCATAAGGGTTATTCCCATCTGCTGGCTGTACGCATATATCTCAGCGGTAAGCCAGTAGCCAGCGAAGGGGAGCGGCAGTAGCCCTCCCACAGCAATGACATTTGCGGTATACCCCATCCAGTCGTAATGGGCCTTTTCTTCTTTTACTGAACTGCTAAGGAATTTGTAAGCTGCATAGGCGCCTATAATGGATCCGCCATACGCGATGTTCGCGATAACCCTGTGAAGGTTCAATGGATTCCAGAGGAAGTTATGGATTACGTCCCACTCACTGCCTAAAAAGGCCCCTGTAGCCGGATCAACCCCGTTTGGGCTCATTGAAAACGTCACCCAGGCATTTGCAAGCAGCATCAGAACTGTGCCTACAAAATTAAGGACCAAACCGATGGTGAGATGTACCCACTTTTTGAATCCACCCTCAAGCCAGTGCCATCCATAATAATATACATATAAGGAAGCGCTTTCGGCGAAGAACAGGAACGCATAAGCCAGCATTGATCTGCTAAAAAGGCTTGCCATGTATTTGAACAGATCTGGATAAAATACGAGGAGTGTAAATGTCAGGAGGCCGCCCATAATCGCAGTAATAGACGCAGTAATAGAGTATGCAGCCATGCTGACCTTGATGAATTCATACGCCATGTTGTCGTATCGTTGGTCCTTGGTAGCCATACCAATCGCCTCTATTATAAGAACAAAGATAGGAACTGCAAGGACGAATGCTGCAAACCAGAGATGTAACTGTGCAACTATCCAAACCAGAATCCTGGGATTAAAGCCGCCTATCTGGGGATAATCGGCCGCAGTTAATTTTGGAGCGGGAGGATATTCTGCTTTCTTTTCCCCCTCTTTAACTGACTCAGTAGGCGTGCCCTCTGACTTTACCGCCTCTTCCGCATTGGCCATATTGGCAAATACAGGTATCGAGGTAAAGCTGAAACCACCTGCAAATAAAAGAGACAATAGCAGAGTCAGACAAGTTAATCTCTTAAATCCAGAAAAAAAACTCATACACACACCTCTTAAATAGAATTTTTTTATACCAAGTTGCTTTCAAACATCTACTAATTGAGACGAATGAAAGCTTACTTGGTATTTATACCCGGAGGGGTATTACTTGTGATAAATCAGTGATAGTCCCTGGAGCTTCATCAACCCAGCATCGAACAAGAGGAAGAAAATAACACTTACCACAAGAGCTACTGCAAACGTCCCATAAAAAGATTTCATCATATCCTCCTTATTGTAATCATAAAAACCAGATGAAAAAAGCCAGCATTGCGACTGATACCGAAATGAATAATATCGGTCCGGCCCATCCGGCATTTGATTCTGTTTTTCCCTGCATATCTCACCTCATTTATTAAAATAAATT
>JAENJC010000021.1 GCA_016844545.1 Deltaproteobacteria bacterium
ATGAGGGATATCAATGCCGAATTCGGCAGCCCTTATGAGATTATCAAGAGGCTTTCCACTAAGGGGTTGATTTCCATGGTGGAAGAGGAGGTATCCAGGGTTGCATATAAGCAGAGGTCAGGGGTCGGGAGTGTAGGGGCGACCGGCCGGTCGCCCCTACTTACAGAACCGCAGATAAATGCCTTTTCTGAAATAAAGGCGGCAGTGGAGAAAGGAGGCTTCTCTCCGTTCCTGCTGCACGGAGTAACTGGAAGCGGTAAGACAGAGGTATATCTCAGGGTTATAGAAGAGGCCCTTAAGATGGGGAAGGGGGCGATAGTCCTTGTCCCGGAGATATCGCTGACCCCGCAACTCCTCAGCCGCTTCAGGTCACGCTTTGGCGACAAGGTGGCTGCCCTTCACAGCGCATTGTCGGATGGTGAAAGGTTTGATGAGTGGAGGAGGGTAAAATGGGGGGAGGCCAGGATTGTCGTTGGGGCCAGGTCTGCCATATTTGCGCCCATGGATGAACTTGGCGTTCTGGTGGTGGATGAGGAACACGACCATTCATACAAGCAGGAAGAATCTCCGCGTTACAACGCCAGAGACCTTGCCGTTGTCAGGGGAAAGATGGTCAAAGGGGTTGTCGTGCTGGGCTCTGCTACCCCGTCGATGGAGTCTTATCATAATGCAAAGACAGGAAAGTTTAATTACCTGAACCTCCCTGACAGGGTTGAGCAACGACCGATGCCCCAGATCGCAGTTGTTGACATGAAGGATACAGGCAAAAGGCAGATTTTCTCCAGTCAAATGACGGAATCCTTGAACAGATGTATCGGGGAGAAAAAGCAGGCGCTGCTCTTTTTAAACAGGAGGGGGTTTTCCACGTTCCTGATATGCTCCGACTGCGGCTTCACCTTCGGCTGTCCCAATTGCAGCATATCTCTGATATACCACCAGGGAGAAGGGTTGCTGAGGTGTCATTACTGTGACTATGAGCAAAAGGCCTTTCCTGTATGTCCTGCCTGCAAAGGTCTGAATGTGGGGCATTTGGGCCTTGGGACCGAAAAGGTTGAGGATGAGGTAAAAAAGTCCTTCCCTGATTCCAGGGTTGCCAGGATGGACAGGGATACGGTTTCAAGGAAAGGCTCCCACGAACGAATCCTCAAGAGGATGGAAGAAGGGGATCTGGACATACTTATAGGGACTCAGATGGTGACAAAGGGACATGACTATCCAAATATTACTATGGTTGGCGTAATCTCTGCAGATATATCCTTAAATCTGCCCGACTTTAGAGCGGCTGAAAGGACATTTCAGCTTCTTACCCAGGTAGCGGGCAGGGCTGGAAGAGGAGATGCCCCTGGAAAGGTTATAATCCAGACATTTAACCCCGACCACTATAGTATTGTTGCTGCCAGGAGCCATGATCTGGAAGGTTTTTACAGGGAGGAGGCGACCTTCAGAAAGGAACTGGGGTATCCTCCTTTTTCCAGACTGATAAGCATAAGGCTCAGGGGGAACAGCGAGGCGAGAACTGCCAGTGCCGCTAATAGTCTTGGCGAGCTTGCCAGGGATGAGATGAAGGGGTGGAAGGGTGTAACCATCCTTGGCCCCAGCAAGGCCACTATATATAAGATCCGAGGTAAGTACCGCTGGCATATGCTGGTCAAAGGTAAAGACAGCGGCAAGCTTCACTCCTTTGTAAGGAAGCTGCTTTCTCTGGCGAGGGAGGGATCAGGTTTCAGGGGGGTTGAGCTACAGATGGATGTAGACCCGTTGAACATGCTTTAGTTGTGACACTTTAATTGCGTGCATCCATGTAGAGGCGTACCCTTGTGGTCGCCGCAGTTGGAGGGGATAAGCCCCTACCCTACAAAAAAGTACAGGAGATTTCCAGATGAAAAAAAAGCTGATCATGGGTTTGGGCTCTATCATCCTCCTGTTTGCTGTCGGGGGAGCTATTACGGTCTGGAACCTCGAATCCCTTACAAACAATGAAAAAAACGTCGAAAGGGCTTTGAACGAGCATCATGACTACCTTTGGGCTGTATCAAACCTGCTCACTGCTCAAGCCGAGCTTTACAGGTACCAGGCAGGATATGCCGGCAACCTCGCAGACCTTAAAAGTTCTGTAGACAACCTTAACAACGATGTTTCACATCTTATGACAGATACCTCTGATGAATCTCAAAAGGCGTCGTTGAAGGAGGTATTATCTCTGATAGATGAGTATAAGCAAAAGGTGAGCCTGATCCTTATAAACGAGGAGCGGGAGGTCAGATTAAAGCTCGAGAAAGATGCCTCGGAGCTTGGTGACAGGGTAAAGGAAAGGCTTTTGGGCCTGTACGCGGTTTCCCAGGCTGAGACGGACCAGCTCACCCCAATAATGGAAAGAATAGTTTCTCTGTCCAAGCTGGTTATCTATCTTACCCTGTTTTTTAGCGGAACACTCGCCATAGCCGGTTCTGTATGGCTGATAAAGGGGATAACAGACTCTGTTAATAGGCTTATTGATGGCACTAATGCCTTATCTGCCGGTGACTTTGCCCAAAGGATTGATATAACTTCGGACGACGAACTGGGTGTTCTCTCAGAAAGATTCAACCAGATGGCTGAGGCAATTTCCAAGAGGGAACAGGAGGTGAAGGGTGCCATGGAGGAGCTGGGATCAACCAATGAGGAGCTCCGGGCCTCTTACAGTAAGATGGAGGCGTTAACGTACGATCTGGAGCAGGCAAAGAACGAGCTGGAGGTACAGCATAGAAGGCTTGTTGAATCTAAGGAATACCTGCAAAGCGTCCTCGAAGACTCTCCTGACGTAATAGTAACAACCGATACAGAGGGAAACATAGTGGAATTCAACAAAGGCGCAGAGGAGATACTCAGGTACACGAGGAAGGAGCTGATTGGCACTCCGGTAGAGTTTCTGTATCAGGATGAAGCAGAAAGGCGGGATATATTAAAGATTGTTGAGGAAAAGGGGAAAGCAACCAATTACGAGGCAAGGCTGAAGACCAGCGATGGAAAGGTCCTGGATGTCAGTCTTACTATATCCCTGCTGCGGGATGGGATTGGCAATGTTATCGGGACCGTTGGCATAAGCAGAGATATAACTGAGATTAAGAAAAAGAGGGAAGAGCTCTTGTACCTTTACAAGGCGCTGCAGGAGACAACTCTGGCGCTTGAGGCCGCAAGGACTGATCTCGAAAAGAAGGTTGAAGAAAGGACCAGTGAGCTTCGCGAGGCAAACGAAAAGCTTATAGAGTCCAACATAAAGATAAAGGAGGGAGATCGCCTTAAGTCCGAATTTATGGCCAATATGAGTCATGAACTCCGTACCCCTTTAAATGCCGTAATCGGATTTTCTGAGGTGTTGCTGGATGGGATAGACGGGGAGATAAGCGATGTTCAGAAGATAGATGTTACCCACATCCACGATAGCGGCGTGCATCTACTGGAAATAATAAATGACATACTTGACCTCTCAAAGATAGAGGCAGGAAAGATGGACCTGGTGGTGGAAGAGGTGGACCTTAACGCTGTTATCGCAGGTGTTGCCCCTATTGCCAGGACCCTGATAAAAGGGAAAGATATAAATCTGATGACTCAAATAGACGAGAATCTGCCGACAATAATAGCTGACAGCAAGAGACTGAAGCAGATCATCCTGAACCTTCTCTCCAATGCAGCCAAGTTTACGGAGGAAGGTGAGATAGCAATAAAGGCCGAATCTGCAGAGAACGGGTATTTTGTTATTTCCGTCAGGGATACCGGGATTGGCATAAAGGAAGAGGATATGCCGAAGGTGTTTGAAAAATTCAGACAAATAGATATGTCAAGTACAAGGAATAAGGGGGGGACAGGCCTCGGCATGGCTATAACCAAAAAGCTTGTGGAGATGCATGGAGGAACTATCGCGCTCGAAAGCAGGGTAGGCGCGGGGACTACATTTTCTGTAAAATTACCGTTAATTTATGACGGAGATAACGTATAATACGCATTATAGGAACATGCAGAAAACTCAGGAGGAGGGGCGTTTATGAATAAAAAAGGATTTGATAACCATAAAAGTAATTGACATTTAAGGACTGTTGGTGTTTATTATATTAATAAAATGCGGGCGTAGCGCAGCTGGTAGCGTAGAAGCTTCCCAAGCTTTTGGTCGCGGGTTCGAATCCCGTCGCCCGCTCCAATGAAAAGAAAGAGGCGGCATCTGTCGCCTTTTATTTTTATCTGGGGTCCATAAGCCGTTATGTTCTTCCGATGCCACCATGCCCCTCGGTCAGCTTGGAATAAATCCGTTGCTGATATTTATTTCTTGCATGATAATTAACTTTGTGCTACAAGAGTAAAAGTATTAGCATCCGGATATACAAAAAGTGGGCGTGAGCCCACTTTTTTTTTATACCAAGTTGCTTTCAAACATTAAATTATTGGAATTATAGAAAGCTTACTTGGTATTATACTTGAGCATTCAAGCTTTATCATTAGAGAATGCGAACTGGTATTAGGTTTTTATATGGCTGAAGAAGGTGTTGCTGAAAAGGTTGCTTCCCTTTCGGCTCCTGCCCTTAAAGAGAGGGGAATGGAGCTTGTGTCTCTTGAGTACAGGAAGGAAGGGAGCGGTTGGGTCCTCAGGCTTTTTATAGACAGGGACGGCGGAGTTACGCTTGACGACTGCGCCGATGCAAGCAGAGTGGTAGAGGCGCTCCTTGATGCCGATGATATCATCCCTCATGAATACAGCCTTGAGGTGTCATCTCCTGGCCTTAACAGGCCGTTGAAAAAAGATGCCGATTTCAGGCGTTTTATCGGGAAGACGGCAAGGATCAAGACCTTTGAGGGAATAGATGGTAGCAGGAACTTCAAGGGACGCATAGAGGGTTGCGAAGATAGTGTCGTAGTTCTCAATGTAGACGGGACTGTCCACCATATACCATTAAAAAAGATTGCCAAGGCTAATATTGAATACGAGTTTTGATGAATGGAGGTAAAGAATGATTCTTGAACTTAACCGGGTTTTGGAACAGGTAGGAAAGGACAAAGGGATAAGCAAGGCCATACTTATAGATGCCATTGAGTCGGC
The DNA here is from genome assembly GCA_016844545.1 of Deltaproteobacteria bacterium. Taxonomy (GTDB): domain Bacteria; phylum Desulfobacterota; class JAENJC01; order JAENJC01; family JAENJC01; genus JAENJC01. The sequence goes on from JAENJC010000021.1 coordinate 5,069, forward strand.
TGTGCTCATTGCAGCCAAGAAAAAGTATGGCGCTGATAAGGAGATAGAGTCTCACTTCAATGAAGAGCTGGGGGAGGTTGAGCTTTTCCAGTTCAAGACCGTAGTGGAGGATGTTGTTGACCCTGATAATGAAGTATCTCATGAAAAGGCTGTGAAAGAGGACCCGGGGGTCGAAGTCGGGGACAGCCTCGGTATGAAGCTGGATGCATCCGGTTTTGGCAGGATCGCAGCCCAGGCGGCTAAACAAATTATAGTCCAGAAGCTGAGGGACGCAGAGAGGGACAATATTTACAATGAGTTTAGGGAACGCAAGGGAGAGATCCTCAACGGTATAGTTAAGAGGTTTGAGCACGGAGATATGATAGTGGATCTCGGTAAGACAGAGGCCGTTCTTTCACAGAAGGAGCAGGTTCCTGGTGAAAACTACAGGCCTACTGAGCGGGTAAGGGCATATCTTGTTGATGTGAAAAAAACCTCAAAGGGCCCCAATATAATACTCTCAAGGACCCACCCAGGCATGGTAGCAAAGCTTTTTGAACTGGAGGTTCCTGAGATTCATGAGGGAATCGTAAAGATAAAGAACGTTGTCAGGGAGCCTGGCAGCCGGGTAAAGATCGCGGTTGTAAGCGAGGACAGGGACATCGACCCGGTAGGAGCATGTGTCGGGATGAAGGGGAGCCGAGTGCAGGCAGTGGTACAGGAACTAAAGGGCGAGAAGATAGACATAGTGGAGTGGGTGGATGACCCTGCCAGGTTTGTGTGCAATGCCCTGTCTCCAGCCCAGATAGCCAAGGTTATCGTGCACGACGCTGAAAAGTCGATGGAGGTTATAGTCCCCGACAACCAGCTCTCTCTGGCTATCGGCAAGAGGGGACAGAACGTAAGGCTTGGCGCAAAGCTGACCGGATGGAAGATAGATATATTCAGCGAGTCAAAGAAGGCCCTTGCTATGGAGGTAGAGAAGTCCTTGTGGGAGATTCCCACTGTTACGGATGAGGAAGAGAATGCGGAAGGAATAGAAAGTACAGAGGCGAATGGATAAGACCGGCACTGAGACAGAGGCTGAATCGGAGGAGCGAAGCGACGTACGGGCTCCCGATAAGATTAGGACATGCCTGGGTTGCAGGGTGTCTAAGGATAAGAAAGAGCTCGTCAGGCTCGTGATATCTCCTGACGGGATTGTAGTTATAGACTATAAAGGAACCCTCCCCGGCAGAGGTGCTTATGTCTGCCCGACAGAGTCATGCATAAGGGAGGCGTTTTCAAGGAAGCAGATCTCAAGGGTGTTTAAAGTTTCACAGATTGAGGGGGTGGAAGAGTTTCTTTATCGGTTAAGGAAGCTGGTTCTGGATAGGATATCATCGCTCCTTTCCCTTGCAAGAAAGGCAGGGAAGGTTGTGGATGGAAGAGAGGCTGTAGAAAAGGGGATGGAGAAAGGGACTATAAACCTTCTCGTCTTTGCTGAAGATCTCTCTCCTCTGAGTTTTAAGGAGATGAAAGATACTTGTCTCAAGAGAGGAATAGGATATTATACATATCTCTCAAAGGACGAGATGGGTGGCCTTATTGGTAAGGGGGAGAGGGGCGGTCTCGGCATAGCGGATGCATCTTTTTCGTCCTTACTGGGAAAGGAATTTGAAAGGTTTAAGAGTCTAGGAAGTGTGGGCTCAGGGGGTGGAAAAAATGGCTAAGATAAGGATTCACGAACTTGCGAAGGAACTGGGCTTGGAAAACAAGGATGTAATAGCCAAGTGCAAACAGCTTGGATTTGGAGATAAGAGCCCTTCTCACGGCCTTGAAAACAGCGAGGCGGATAGTATCAGGAAGGCCTTCAAGCCCCGCGAAGAGGCATTACCGGAAGAGATGCAGATTGTTGTAGAGAAAAAGGTCACGCTTGATGACAGGGAGCTGTCTGTTGAAGAAAGGCGGGTAAAATCCACTGTTATCAGGAGGAGGACGAAAGAGATAGAGGTTAAGCCACAGGTAGTCGAACATGCCGAGCCTCTTAAGGTTGAAAAGGTTGCAGTTGTCCATGAGATTCCATCCGAGACGGCGGAGGTTGCCGTTCCTGTAATAGAGCCCCAAATTCCAGAAACACGGCCGGTGCGTGTCACTGAAGAAGAGAAGCCCAAGGAAGAGGCCAAGGGTAAGAAGAAGGATAAGAAGGAGATACTCAAGAAGGTGGAAAGCTTGGAGCTCAAGGAGCGCGTATTTAAACCTGTTCCCACGTTCAGGGGAAAGAGGCGAGGGGCAAAGGCCGCTCCTGCGGCAGGTTCCAAGAAGACCGAGATAACAGTCCCCAAGGCTATAAAAAGGGTCATTAAGGTCTCTGATGTGATACAGGTCGGCGAACTGGCAAAGAGAATGGGGATTAAGGCTGGAGAGGTTATTAAGAAGCTGTTCGGGCTTGGTATCATGGCCACGATAAATCAGGCAGTGGATATAGATGCTGCTACCCTGATCGCCCAGGACTTCGGGTACGAGGTTGAGAGGGTTGGAATGGAGATAGTGGAGGAGATGCTTGAAGAGACTGCGGATATAGCCGAGAATAAGGTTTTGAGGCCTCCCGTAGTTACCGTTATGGGTCATGTTGACCACGGCAAGACATCACTTCTGGACGCCATAAAACAGACCGATGTCGCTGCCGGAGAGGCCGGAGGGATAACGCAGCATATAGGCGCCTATCACGTGAAACTCGATAAGGGAGACCTTGTGTTTCTTGATACCCCGGGGCATGAGGCGTTCACTGCCATGAGGGCGAGGGGGGCCCAGGTTACCGACTTTGTTGTCCTGGTGGTTGCGGCGGACGATGGGGTAATGCCCCAGACTGTGGAGGCTATAAACCATGCCAAGGCAGCCAACGTTCCGATTATTGTTGCGGTCAACAAGATAGACAAGCCTGGAGCAAACCCTGATAAGGTGAGGCAGTCTCTATCCGACCATGGACTTCAACCTGAAGGTTGGGGAGGGGACACCATATTTGTTAATGTCTCTGCAAAACAGAGGACAGGGATCAAGGAACTCCTTGAGATGATAATCCTTCAGGCAGAGGTAATGCAGCTTAAGGCCAACCCAGACAAGCATGCCAAGGGAACTATAATAGAGGCAAAGCTTGACAAGGGTAGGGGGCCTGTAGCAACAGTCCTAGTTCAGGAGGGAACCCTTAGGGTAGGAGACCCGTTCGTTGCAGGGGTCCACTACGGAAGGGTCAGGGCCATGCTTGACGACAAAGGGGCAAAGGTTCTGGAGGCAGGCCCATCAATGCCGGTGGAGGTGCAGGGCCTTCCTGGAGTGCCTCAGGCTGGAGAGAAGTTCGTAGTCGTCTCTGATGAGAAAAAGGCAAAGGAGATAGGAACATACAGGCAGATGAAGCAGAGGGAGACTGAGCTTTCCAAGAGCAGCAAGGTCTCTCTTGAAGACCTCTACAATAAGATAAAAGATGGAGAGGTAAAGGAACTGGGGATCATCATCAAGGCCGATGTTCACGGTTCAGTGGAGGCATTGACCGAGTCTCTTCAGAAGCTCTCGACAGACGCCATAAAACTGAAGGTGCTTCACGGTTCCGTTGGCGCCATAACAGAGACCGACGTGCTTCTTGCTGCGGCTTCCAACGCTATAATAATAGGTTTCCACGTCCGCCCTGATGTCAAGGTGCAGGCTTTGGCAGATGAAGAAGGGGTGGATGTAAGGCTTTACAGCATCATCTATGAGGTCACAGAGGATGTGAAGAAGGCCATGGAGGGTCTCCTTGCTCCTACTATCAAGGAGGTCGTCCTCGGAAGGGCTGAGATCAGGGAGATATACAGCGTTCCAAAGGTTGGAAACATCGGCGGCTGTTTTGTGACGGACGGAAAGATAACGAGGGCCGCCATGATAAGGCTTATTCGGGACGGGATAGTTATCCACGACGGCAAGATGGCCTCCCTCAGAAGGTTCAAGGACGATGTCAAAGAGGTACAATCCGGGTATGAGTGCGGTATCGGCATAGAGAACTATAACGACATCAAGACCGGTGATGTCATTGAGGCATATATACACGAGAAGATAGCAGGGAAATTATGATGTTGAGATGTTGAGAGGTTGAGAAGGCTTAACCTCTTACCCTCAAAGCTTCTCAAGTTCTATGATTATGGTAGTAGGTGTCTGTCATATAAAACTTAATATTCCGGGCGCTCATTCCCTGAAGGAGAAGAGGCATGTGCTAAAAAGCCTCACAGCTAGGGTCAGGGGGAACTTCAATGTGTCTGTAGCCGAGGTCGGGGACAATGACGTGTGGCAGAGCGCGGTGATAGGGATTGCGGTTGCTGGCAATGAGAGGGGATTTGTAAACTCCGTCCTGGATAACATGATAGATTTTATAGAAGAGTTAAAGAGCGTGGAGATCGTGAGCCACGAGATAGAGATAATGAATTATTAACTCCCCCCAACCCCCTCTACAGATTAACTCCCCTCAATCCCCTCTTAAGATAAGAGGGGAGGCCGTAAGGCAGGGGGCGTTATGAATGGGGTGCCGTAAGGCGGGGCCTTATGTTTTTTACAGTAAATTATGGATTACAAAAGAAAAGACAGGGTCGGAGATCTGCTCCACCACGAGATATCACAGCTCCTTATAAAGGGGATTAAAGACCCGAGAATTGGGTTTGTGACCATCACCGGTGTTGAAGTCAGTGATGACCTCAAAGAGGCAAAGGTCTACTACAGCCTGATTGGAAATGAAGAGGATAAAAAGGCGGCTGCAGATGGCCTAAGAAGCTCTACCGGATTTATAAGGAGCACGCTGAGAAAGGTGCTGGCCCTGAAGCATATACCGAATCTGCACTTCAGGTTTGACAGTTCCCTTGAGTATGGAGAAAAGATAGAGAGGCTGCTCAAAGAGGTAAAGGTAGAAGAGGTCAAGGAAGATGATGGACAGGATAGTTAAGGAACTACAAAACAATAACACCTTTCTGATTGTATCCCATATAAACCCTGATGGAGATGCCATAGGGTCGTCGCTTGCCCTTGCAGCCGGTCTAACGGCCATAGGTAAAAAGGTGACAGTATTCAACAATGACAGTGTTCCTGATATAGTCAGATTTTTACCTGGCTCTTCTGAAATAGTCCATGAACTTTCAGCAGGCGATCAGTTTGATGCTGCCATTGTTGTGGACTGCGGCACCCCTAAGCAGCTTGGCGATAAGTTCAATGACTTCAAGGGTTACAAGAAACTCCTTAATATAGACCACCATGCAACGAACCTCAATTTTGCAGATGTGGTTTTCCTTGACCCTGATGCCTGTGCCACAGGGGCGATGATTTACAGGATACTCAAGAGCATGCAGGTTGAGATAACAAGGGAGATCGCCCTGTCTATATACACAACCATTGTTGTGGATACCGGCTCCTTCCATTACGGAAACTCAAACCCGGAGGCGTTCAGGATCGCAGGTGAGATGGTGGATATAGGAGTTGAGCCGTGGGTTGTGGCTGAAAACCTTTATGAGAGCCAGCCTGAAGGAAGGATAAGGCTTCACGCAATGGCATTAAATACCCTCACCACCCATTATGACGGCAAGATCGGCTTCATAATGGTATCAAAAGAGATGTACAAGGCCACCGGGACAACGGCAGAGGACACCGACGGGATTGTCAATTATGCCAGGTGCCTGAAGGGCGTGGAAGTGGCAATGTTTATTAGAGAGATATCTCCTGATAA